>NZ_LPVJ01000020.1 GCF_001516615.1 Ferroacidibacillus organovorans
AAAGGGAAGGAGTGGGTAAGATTTTTAAATGAGTTAGCCATTGCTCTTGGGTAAGATTTTTACGTGAGTTGACACGGGCCACGGATCAGAGTTCATCCATAATATGTAATGGACACGAGCCATCAAGCCCGTTTACGCATCAGGAAAATTTCGAGGTAAACTGCCCGACAGCATGATTACGCAGAAACTAACCGTTGCTCTTTACTGTTCGTTTTCGTTTCGATGCAATTATCCGGCATCCCTTCACGAATTTCATCGCTATGGGGACACCACGTCCCTCACTCATTAAGAGTGATGTTCCCGTTTCGTTGTGTGCATGTAGCAACCCCGCGCTGTCAATGGGATTGATCTGTTGCCTTCAGAACCACATCCAGTAAGGACTGGTCGTCGACAACTTCCATGGAACAGTATGCGAATCATGTATTAAAATGTAGCATAGTGGAATATTGCGTCTACAAACTGCCATGCAGATTCCTGCGTAAATGTCGGATTATCCCAAACCACGTCATGTTCACTGTCTTGCACCGTGACTACACGAAGATTGGGCAAATTCCTTGCGAGCCGTTCTGAGACTTCAACCTGTTTAGGATCTAGTTCCTGGTGCTCTGTGGCTCTCAATAGCAATACGGGGCTTACTTGTTTGCTTAACGTTCGTTGGCGAGAAGCTGTTAGCGAGCATGGACGCCTGAACAGAGGACTCAAGGTCGATACGTAGCCGAATCTGCTCTCCTTGTTCCTGCATTTGTGATCGGTTCATGAGTTCAACATCGTCATTCCACACCTTTGAGGAAGTACGCACAACATTGATGAAATCGTCCCAAGCATTAAAGACGTATTGGTCGATGAACTGGCGATTTTGAGAGTGCAGCAAGCACCGTATGAATGCCCACCGATAATGGTCCGATTTATAGTGTACTAATCGATGATAGCTTGCCATATCGACTTAATACTGGTTTGCGAGCATTCAACCATCCGAACTCCCTGATAGCCCATGTCCTGGCGGATCGACAGCAATAACATTGACGCTCTGCTTGTTACCGTCCCGTGAAAAGGAAATGAACTGCTCAGAGGTTACTCCTAATCCTGGGAAGAAAATCAACCAGTTTTGCAAGGTTGTTGGCGACCAACAGGTGAATGCCTGTACCATTTACATCGATGTACTCATGTTGGAAACCCACTTGATCGACCTCCTAAATCCCACCGAGCAAATTGCGGTTCCTTTTTACAAAACAGTCGTTCTCTCGAACGGAGAATGCGTCTTAGATTCATAGCCGTTGAATTAACCGTTCTTATTGCCTGGCTGGAATTTCTTTGCGACATAATTCCAGGTCGGCAGATAAACATTCGATTGGCTTTTAGGGATAGTCATCGTTATGTGTTTATGCTCGCATTGGATGACACCGTTGACGGCATAGTTGCTATGAATCTCTGTCGGTAAAGGGATATGTCTGTGCGAAGCGTAGCGTAGAACAGACATATCCCTTACTTACTGGGCAAATCGACTGAGGTTTGTCTACGTTTGTGTAGATGTAGCAGGGATTTGTCACTTATTGTAGAAAAACGCCACAAGGACCGGGTAGGTTCCAAGTGGCGTTTTCATTTGGCTGGACCACGGATGTATTGGTTTGACGGCCTTCATCCGTATCCAAATCGACTGCCCTGAGGCAACTCACATGCCCATCGTATGTCTCATTGGTCTTCCTGTCAATCCAATCATGCCGGGTCATCTGAAAGATTTCTATCTATCTTGGGTGGCGTCGCTCCTGCCGGCAGACCAACCTTGTATTCACTGCGCAAATCCGCGGACGCATGGTCATGGGTTCTATCCCCGTTCCATCCATTTTGAGCACTTTAGCGAATTCCTGTGCATTCATCGTCGCCATTGTCCCGCGTGTAACCAGACATTCGGTCTGCTGCCAGAAACGGTCGCCCCTTACCAACGTGTCGCCATTTCTGTACAGGACGCCGTGGTGTCGGAACTTGGCAGCGGGCGGAGCTATACCAAAGTGTCCGAAACGATTTCTTCTCCTTTGGGCCCACTATCTATGCAGACGTTGAAACGATGGTACATCCGTGGTTCACAGCAAATCCAGAGCATTGCGCCCCGATTTTCCGCATTGATGCTGTCTGTGCAACCAGCGTGTCTCATCCCAAGTATTCCGCATTCAGTTCGCGACCGAACGGTCTGCTTTTTCTATGCAATGGGCGAACAATGGCATGACGTCGGCGGGTCCGGTATTAGCGCCGCATGGAACGCATTGCGCACCATGCTCTATCTGTTCTCCCCATCGGTGTCGGTGAACAGGGTTTCGTATGGCCTTTCACCGGGTCATTTTCCGTAGACTGCGGATTCATCCCACACAAAGTGATCTCTAGTGCGTACAGCGCGACGCCTTAACAATGGGAATATCCCAAATGTTGAGGAGAGATTTCATGAATGAGCATGAACGACGCCAAATCGCTCTGTTTCGCTATGAACTGATTGCGCCACTGCTTCAAAATGCACACCGTGGCGCACTGCAAGCACAGCTGGAACAGGCAGCAAGGAGAACGTATGCCGTACCAGGGGGAGACCAGAAACGTTTTTCCATTCGCACACTGGAGCGGTACATGGCGCTTTACCGTAGAGGCGGGCTCGACGCTCTATATCCTCAAGGGCGCGATGACCATAACCGACCACGCGCTCTGCCACAGGGAGTGATTGACCGAGCACTAGGATTACGCCGGGAGCAACCGGCACGCACCGTTGAGCAACTCATTACCATGCTTGAAGTGGAAGGAATCGTCCCACAAGGCTTTTTGAAGAGAAGCACGCTGTCCGCGCACTTACGAAAGGCGGGCCTGGCTCGTGCCAAAGCCATTCGCAAATCTCAGGTGTGGCAACGCTATACAGCCACACGGGTCCACGAAGTCTGGCAAAGCGATGTCTGCGATTCGTTACGCGTCCCTGACCCGCAAATGAACGGCCAGATGCGCGTCGCCCGTTTGTTTGCGGTACTTGACGACAAATCGCGATATATCTGCGAGGCCTCTTACTTTTTCCGGGAGAATCTTCCGACGCTCGAGGAAACCCTGAAGAGAGCGATTTCGAAATACGGAACCCCAGAAAAATACTATTGCGATAATGGACCTGTCTTTCAAGCGACACACCTGACGGAAATCGCCGCCCGTTTGGAATTTCGAGTCATCCACTCTACTAAATTCCAGCCCCAGGGACGCGGCAAGATTGAAAAGTGGTTCGGTTATGTCGAACGTGCCTTTCGTCCTGAAGCGGAGTTGTGTGTGCGACAAGGCAAAATTGCAAACCTAGATGATCTGAACACTTACTTTCAAGCGTGGCTTGAACAGATGTACCACCAACGTGTGCACAGTACGTTGAAAAAGCGTCCCGCCCAAGTGGTGCAGGAAGCTGGGCCACTGCGACTCGTCGACCCGCTTGTCTTACAGCAGGCGTTTTTATGGACGGCACAAGCAAAGGTAGACAAAACAGCCTGTATTTCAGTGCAAGGAAATACGTACGAAGTGGAGCCTGCACTCGTCTGGAATTGTCAAATACACCAAGAGGAGCACGGGCGAGCGCGATCACGTATAGCATCGTTGAAACGGCGAAAGAAAACGGGCTCGATCCATTGACCTATCTTCAATTCCTGTTTGAGCAAATGCCGAACATCGACCTTGAGGATCCGGAAGCGATGAACACGTTACTGCCATGGAACATGGCTGCGAAAAACAAGTGATCTTGACCGATACACGTACTATTTCTAGCCGCTACGTTTCATTAACGTGGTGGCTATTTTACGCTTACTTATAAACAGCAAGAGGTTAGTCCCGAGGCTGTACGTTTCAAACAAACAGTATCACGATTGCTTCCCGACTACGAGTCTGCCGCTGGCGCGGCGGAGTGAGGACGCGATCGATGTACGCGTATAGAGGCATTGCGAAAATCAAACTAGAAATGCGCGTATACAAAAGGCCCTCAAACGCCGCAGGGCGGAATTTGAGGGCCTCTTTGTGGCGGAGCTGACGGGATTCGAACCCGCGATCTCCTGCGTGACAGGCAGGCATGTTAGGCCACTACACCACAGCTCTATATACACGTAGTGCGCGGTCAGAATCGAGAACGATTCACCACGCACTGTTCATTGTTTGGTGGAGAATAGGGGACTTGAACCCCTGACCCCTGCGCTGCCAGCGCAGTGCTCTACCACTGAGCTAATTCCCCATGTAAAAGCAGCCCAGAAATTTTTTCCAAGTGGGGTAGTGCAATCAGCCATCGTGTGCTACCACTGAGCTAATTCCCCACGTAAAAACATTACAAATTCCGGCGATGCATTCAATCATTACTGCTTCAAAGAGCTACTGCTCCGCAAAGCGAACACAAACGGTAGTATACAACGACAACGCACAAAACACAACTGAAAACCACCGCTTTTTCACGATGTGCCTTTCAAAAACCATCGATCCAAACTTATCTTTACGGAGGACACCGAGTATTTTTAGCAAACTCGGGGAAACTGTGGGAATGCCTTGCCCATCGCTATCCAAATGACAGAGAAAGGAAGTCTATCAAAAATGCAGAACACATCCCGCGCAAAACGAACACTTCTACACATGGCGGCAAGCATTTCCGCCATCGCCGTATTGTCTGCTACAACCGCGCTTCCTTCCTTTGCAGAGACGGAGCGACATGTGCACTTTGGACGCGAACACCATGTGACCGAAAGCTCCGTGCAGGTTCCTCAGGAATCAGTCAACCAGGCCATGCAAGCCGCACGCGACGCATTCAACAGGGTCCTAGCTCCGTTTGCACGCATCACCCCTGAAGCGGCCAAAGCGTCGGCATTAAAAGAGGTCAAAGGCAGTCAAGTTCAAGAGATCACACTGCATGTGATGAGACAAAACCTCGTTTACATCGCGTTGTTGACAAAGCCAGATGCGCGCTACATGGTGATCATCGATGCAGGAAACGGCAAGATTCTCGGCATGCGACAAATGCATATGAAACATCACACGAAACACTTTTAGTCCCATCAAAAAATGCACCCCTGGGATACTTCCCTGGGGTGCACAACTGCAATCGTCGCAATCACTTGTCAGCCGCATTCGCCGCCGTCTGTCACTCTACGATTGAAGCACTTCAACTTTTTGATTCGGCATCACAATTGGACCAAGTCCCCGCGGCAACTCAACTGACTCGCGGCGCGTCGCCCCCAACGCTTTTGTGATCAAGTCACACGCTACGTTTGGGTCGATGCGATCTCCACACGTATAGACATCAATACTTGCATATCCATGCTCCGGAAAACTATGAATGGTCAGATGCGATTCAGAGATGATCACCACACCGCTCACACCTTGCGGTGCAAACTTGTGGAAAGCCACCTCGCGAACTTCAGCCCCAGATTCGAGCGCCGCACTGACCATGACTCGCTCAATTCCATGAAAGTCGTTTAAAATATCGGCATTACAACCCCATAATTCTGCAATGACATGACGTCCTGCTGTATCCATAACAAAACGCCCCCCTTTTTAAGAGTTGCCCGTGCCCTCCCAAGCACGGCGGGACCGGGGCAATCCACCACGGGGGAAAGTTAGTCCTGTGAGGTCCTAACCCTTTAAGAGGATGCTGGTTCCTATGTGTCAGACTAAAGATATCGACGTGAGGTACGAGTGTTAGTATAAGGTGGCGCTAAACAATTTGCAACCTCTAACGAAAATAGACAGAAATCGTTCAACGACGACAGCTACAACATCTAACATATCCGAAATCGCCAAAAACGTTACTTAGAAGTTCTTGGCGCATTCCAAAGAATTCAGCGACTAAACAACAGGCAATCGTCGCAGATTAATCCCACATCGAACGCATCACGCCATAGTCGCTCATCAGCTTTTCATAAAGTTCCGGCTGTTCCCGCTTCAATTTCATCCGCATTCGCTTCCACGCGTGTGCCTCAGGACCGTAGTAGTCATAAATGGTATCCCACAGTTCTGTATCTTGTTCACGCACGAGTTTGAACATCGCCTCGACAACCTGGCGCGTATCCATCTGTGCGCCCGGGGACCAGATCCTCTGAGGAAAAACTGCTTCAATCAAGCTTGTCAGATTAAAATCCAACAAGTAGTGAAGCTGAACCGACATCGGGGCAACTGTGCGCGCCGCCTGCAGACGCTTCTTTTGCATCGGGTCTTCCGTTTGCGGATCAATACCGTGAACGAGGTTTCTGTACGCTTTGAGATGCGCCTCTCCGAGTTCTTTATAAACGGGATCATCATCCTCTGCCGGAGGGATGAACACGGTCGCCTCATTCGCTCTCAGACCACCACACGCGCGCATATTAAGTGTCGTATAGGTCACCAAGTGGTCATATACCACTTTTGATGTGCGAAACTCAAACCGCGCCGACTCCCCCCGAAAAATCGCAAGGGTGTCGCCTTTTTTTATGATATTGATAGGACGTTTGCGGTTATCTGTATCCGGTTTTCCCAAATAGACCGCCGCTGCGTGCGCGAGAGACCGGCGGTCTGGATCCGTATAGCGAACAAGTGATACCGAAAAGTTTTCCACGATTCTCACCTCGATTGAATAAATGCATAGCGACAGCGTCTATCAAACTATATCACATCCTGTTCAAGAACCACGGCGATTTTCACGCGGAAATGATGGTATACTGAACAGAGAGATAAGACAAGGAAGGGATTCGCATGAACACACTCAAGACGTGGATGCTCATGACCATCCTCACCGTATTTATCGTTTTAATCGGCACGCTGTTCGGTCGCGGCGGCGCGACGATCGCACTCGTCGTCGCAGTTGCCATGAATGGTTTCAGCTATTTTTTCAGCGATCAAGTCGCCCTTGCAATGAGCGGTGCAAAACCCGTCACGGAGCGTGAAGCGCCTACCCTCTACGCAGCGGTTCGCCACTTGTCGACGCGGGCGGGATTGCCCATGCCGCGCGTACTGATTGCGCCTTCACAGCAGCCAAACGCTTTTGCGACAGGCAGAAACCCTAAGAACGCAGCCGTCGTCGTAAATCAGGGATTGCTCGACATTTTGACAGAACGCGAACTGACAGGTGTTCTTGCACATGAGATGTCACACATCCGCCATCACGACATCCTCGTGGCAACCGTTGCCGCAACGCTTGCCGGTGCGATTACGTGGCTTGCACACATGCTGCAATGGGGTCTTTACTTTGGTATGGGAAATGACCGACGCAATCAGAATGTCTTTGCCGATCTCGTCGTGATTATCCTCGCACCAATCGCCGCCGCCATGATTCAAATGGCTATTTCACGCTCGCGCGAATATAAGGCTGACGCCGGCGCCGCTCACCTTACGCGCGATCCTGACGCGTTGGCTGACGCTCTGGCAAAGCTTGGGCACACCTCGCGTTTTGGCACGTCAAACCGGTCGGCCTACGAGACGCCTTCAACAGCCGCCGCCGCTTTCGCTCACCTTTACATTGTCAACCCGCTGCGCGGTCAAACCCTGGCTGGACTTTTTAGCACCCATCCCCCTACAGAAGAACGCATTCGCCGTCTTCGCCTGATGCGCATCGCATAAAAAAGACTGCCGCGCGCAATGAGCGGCAGTCTTTTTTATAAAGTGCCTTTAAAATGCGATGTTCTGCCCACGGTCCGCCTGCATCACTGAAGACAGTCCGCTTACGTTTTGCCCTTGTCCAAAGTAAGATGACTGAGCATAACCCGACGTGGCTGAATTCATTGCAGATGAACCCTGTTCTGAAATGTTTTGATCTGCCGACAAAACGGACTGCACCGCTGCAGAATTGTATTGGGATCCACTTCCCACAGACGATGTGTAACCACTCTGAGAAGTAGAACTGTACGGGCTGCGAGACATGGTATTGTAATTGTTGTAACTTGCTGTCCCTTCGCGCGTCGCATCGTTGCGATCCGCCTGCATCGCCGACTGAACGTTTCCCGTCGACCCATAAAAAGAACTCTGCCCATACGATGAACCATACCCCGGACTGCGGGACATCGTATTGTAATTATTGTAACTCGGTGTCCCCTCACGCATCTCATAACTGCGATCCGCCTGCATGATCTGGCCCATGGAGCCTTGGCCCAAAGATCCTGAAGACTGGGCACTCTGATACGAGGGTTGGCTAAATGTCGACTGCGTCGTTTGATACGCAACCGATTGGGCAATTTGTTGGAGTTGCTGTGAGGCCTGCTGACAAAGATTCATTGCATTGCTACAGAGTTGTTGACTGTGTTGCAACTGCTGTTGGATGGAATTCAAGGGCGACGCCTCCTGTGGGGTTTAATGGGTTGTACGTCCACGATTCTCCGAAGAGATTTGCGCGGATTCTAAAAAAGTACGACCGTAGTGTTCCCCCATGCGAACGGGGTATGCGATGCCGCAATGCGTGACATGCGTGCAATATTTGACAGTGTTCAATCCACACCTTGCGAGCACACTAGAGGACAGCGCGGAAGAATCCGTCTCGATTCACCGCATAACCTTTACGGCAACATCCACACGGATGAGCTCGAAGAGCGGGGTGGTCATCATGCTACGCGTCACAAACCGAAGAATAAGGCAGCCGTCCCCTCTCGTTCGCGCTGCTTTTCCTGGACTCACAAGTTTACTTGTAGCTTTTCCACTGCTCTGCGGCAACTTATCGGCATACGCCGCCACCGACGTGCCACACGAATCAAGGCGGCAGTCACTCCCTGTACATGCAGCATCCGACCAAGCGACACAAGCCATTCCGGATTGGTACCGCAGGGCATCCATCCGTAACGGTATTCCCTGGTATCTCCTTGCAGGGCTTGATGTGTACGGCGCAACGACGACAAAAGTGCCTCCTGGCGTCGTGCGACCAAAGGGAAAACCAATCACAATCACCGGTTATCGCTTTCCGACGACATTTTGGCAAGGACTGTTTAATCCTGTACAGAATGATGACAATCCAAAACGGATCGCCCTATTTGAAGGTCGCGGACGTGACGGCGACAACGATCAAAAAGCGCTCCAAGACGACCCATACGACCGTGTCGAAGCGATTGCCGCGTGGCTTCGCAGTGGAGGGCCAACCGAACAGGATCAGATGAACGTTTTGTGGAATACCCTAAATAACCCTGCCGGGGTTGAACGAATTCTCGCTCTGTCCAATGTCTACAGAAAATTCCAGACGACACAGCTAACCGCAAGATGCTTTCCCCTTCACAAGCGATACAACTATTCATTCCGCGATACGTGGGGCGAAGGCAGAAGTTTTGGAGGCAGACGAATCCATGAGGGCACAGATCTTTTTGCAGATTATGGGACACCTGTTCTTAGCACATGCTACGGCTATGTCGAACTGATCGGCTGGAATCGGCTTGGAGGTTGGCGAATTGGCCTGCGATCCGCCGACAATCAATACTTTTACTTCGCACATCTTTCTGCCTATGCAAAACAAATCAAGCAAGGCGCGATCGTTCGCCCAGGCCAGGTGATTGGCTACGTCGGCAGCAGCGGGTATGGAAAGCCAGGCACATCCGGGAAATTTCCACCCCATCTCCATTTTGGCGTGTATCGCGATACAGGAACACGTGAATGGGCCTTTGATCCCTATCCATTACTCAAACAGTGGGAGAGAAAATCACAAGTGGTGATCTATCCCGAATCCAAAAAAATTAAAACCAAACACTGACGCATGTCCGAGTAGGGCCCTGTCCCTATTCGGACATGCCGTGTACTGAGCTTAACCGAATCGACCTGTCACATAGTCTTCTGTACGTTGATCGCGCGGTGTTGTAAAAATTTGTGTTGTCGGTCCGTGTTCCACCATCTCACCTGAGAGGAAAAATGCGGTCGTATCTGCTACACGCGCAGCCTGCTGCATATTGTGTGTCACAATCACGATCGTGTAGGTCTGTTTTATCTCCTCAATCAGTTCCTCAATCCTCAGCGTCGAGATCGGATCAAGCGCGGACGCCGGTTCATCCATCAGCAGCACATCCGGCTCAAGCGCAAGCGCACGCGCAATGCACAGTCGCTGCTGCTGCCCCCCTGAAAGTCCGGTACTCGATTTCTGCAATCGATCCTTCACTTCATCCCAGAGCGCCGCCATGCGCAGCGATTTTTCAACTTGATCTGTGATCACGGACCGCTTTGCGTAGCCGTTTAACCGCAATCCCACCGCCACATTGTCAAAAATGGAAAGGGTCGGGAAAGGATTGGGCCTTTGAAAGACCATTCCGATATTGCGTCGAACCGTCACGGGGTCCATTTTATAGATATCTTTTCCTTCCAGAAAAAGTTTCCCCATCATTTTTCCAGAAGGAACCGTCTCATGCATGCGATTGATACAGCGAACAAACGTTGACTTGCCACACCCCGACGGCCCAATAATTGCAGTTGCCTGATTGGCCTGCATCGTAAGGGATACGTCATTCAATACACGATGCGTCCCAAAGTATGCGGATACATTCTCTGCAGTTACTGTTTTTCCCATGTATGTTTCTCCATTCAGAAAAACCCCCAGAAAAAGAGGACAAAGGGGCTCCGTCGTCAACAACACAAAAACGCGACAAGGCTGTCCCACTCATTTTACGAGAGGGACAGCCTTATGCGCAATGGAGCGACACATCGTTTTCATTTTCCTGTGCGCCTGTCGTCAATCTCTCATGGATGTATCGTGTTCTGGGTGCATGAAACGTCCCAACATGGTCTGTGCCTGAAAATCCTCAATGTCTTTTTCGTAAATCGCGCGTGTCGAACCAGGATCCTGATCACTCGCGTATTGATCGCCTGACAAAATGCTAGGATCGGTGTGCTCATCAAACGTGTCAAGTGGCGTATCCCGAAACGGCGCTTTAGGCTCCTTTGTCACCATAACCACCTCCAGGAATTTAGTATTGGTTTTCACTTCTTCAAGAATGCATATGTCGACGGCTTGACCGATATAGATCAACAAATGGACAAAAAGATAGGAGGTGTGATCGCGTGAACCCTTCTCCCGAAGAACCTGCCGAATCACGAAAGCAGAGTCCAGAACATACCTACAGCCGCACGTCAGGTTGGATATTTATCCTTTTTTTCCTCGCGGGCTTTTTTCCACTCGGCTTGAAAACGTATTTCACATTGACAGGCGAGATGGCAGTCATTCATCTCATTCTGGGGCTTGGCGGACTCATTGCGGCGCGCTCTGCAAAACGCACACAAACGATCTACAGCGTCAGCGCTGGAACCTGGCTGATCTTCATGGGTGTCACAGGTAAAGTCAATCCCTTCGGCCTGCCCATCGCTTCACTCCCGCTTGATCACGCGCTTCATGCGGTGCTTGGACTTTGGGCATTCTATGGACCCCTGCTCCATTTTCCGTGGAGACAAGCGCTCAGAAGATCACACCGTGCAAAGACAAATTCTCAAGAGTAGAGCACGTAAAGAACGCGTACACTACTCCTGTTCCATTACAAAATGCGACAGGAGGAATGAGCATGAAGGTACGGGATTTAATGACATCCCATGTTGTGACGTGCGCAACAAACGCGACATGTGAAGATGCGGCAAAAAAAATGCGAACAGAAAAAGTTGGTTCGATCCCAGTGGTCGAAGGAAGCAAACTTGTCGGGATCATAACAGACCGCGATATCGTCGTGGAGTGTGTCGCACAAGGAAAGTCTTGCAGCGAGACCCAAGTTGCAACCGTCATGACGAAAAATCCAATTACTTGCACACCTGAAATAGACGCGCATGAGGCAGCACGCATCATGGCCAAGGAACAAATTCGCCGGCTCCCAGTCATCGAGAACGGCACACTCTGCGGGGTATGTGCTTTGGGCGATCTGGCTGTTGTCGATATTCACGTCAACGAAGCAGGAGAAGCCTTAAGCGGAATCTCTGAACAGACACAGGTTCACTAAACACCTGATCATTCCTCAATATTGCGGTGCGCGAGTCCATCATTTGGGTGCGCGCACCGTTTTTTTGTATAAATCCGTGCAAATAAAAAGGCCCTCACCGCAGTGAGGAGCCCGACAAACGTATTCAATTGTCACCGAAAAGAGACCGGAAAATTACCGACCAGCGAGTTGCTGTTCTGCAAGAGCGACGAGTTTGCGGGTGATGTGACCACCAATCGCGCCTGTGTCGCGAGTCGTCATTGTACCCCAGTATCCGTCTTGCGGTGTCTGGATACCCAACTCTCCTGCAACCTCATACTTCAACTGATCGAGAGCGCGAGAAGCGCCTTTGACTAAGAGCGTGTTGGACTTTTGTCCTTGTGCCACGCTGACCACCTCCTTCGTGATGATAGTGTACCCGCGATTGAGTTCACTACACTGTCACTTTTTGGTGGATCAACGCAATTTCAGCAAACTCGCTTTTGTCCAATCAATCCTACCGTCGATCCTCAAGCTTCACGAAATCGCGGCGCTTGATTCCAATAAAATCGGCGCGCGGACGAATCAAACGATTGTGGCGGTACTGTTCCAAGACATGCGCCGTCCAGCCAGAGATTCGACTGACTGCAAATACAGGTGTGAAAAGATGGATCGGAATGCCCATCATGTAGTACATGGACGCTGAGTAAAAATCGACATTGGGATTGAGTTTTTTCTTCTCTCGAACGACCGACTCCACAACTCTTGAGATCTCATAATACGTCGTGTTGCCTTTGCGTTCGCCCATCTCCTGGCTCATGCGGCGAAGATGCGTTGCGCGCGGATCCTCTGTGTGGTATACGCGATGGCCAAATCCCATGATGCGCCTTTTCTCTTCAAGCGCCTTTGTGATCCACGCTTCAGCGCCTTTCAAATCACCGATTTCCTTTAACATCAACATGACTTGCTCATTGGCGCCACCGTGAAGCGGGCCTTTTAACGTACCGACGGCGGACGTGATCGCAGAGTAGAGATCCGACAGGGTCGCCGCCGTTACGCGCGCAGAGAACGTACTTGCGTTTAATTCGTGATCCGCATGCAAAATCAGCGCGATATCAAGCGCTCGCGCGTCCCTCTCGTCTGGTTCTGACCCGGTTAACATGTATAGAAAATTCCCTGCCAAACTCAAATCCTTACGCGGATCAATTTGCGGTTTTCCTGTCTTATAGCGTTCAATCGCGGTGACCATCGTTGGCAATTGCGAGACGAGCCGAACTGCCATCCGGACACTCGCGTCATAAGAGGTATCCCCATCATCCGGGTCAAAAAGTCCTGAGGCAGAAACGAGCGTCCTTAGCATTTCCATTGCATTTCCCGTTTTGGGGAGCGTTTTCAATACTTCCATTGCGCCTTGACTGAGCGCTCGTTCGGAAGAAAGCGATAAACGAAAAGATTGCAGTTGCTCTGCTGAAGGAAGTTCGCCGTGCCACAACAAATAAATGACTTCTTCAAACGTACTGCCACCGCCGACCAGATCGTGAATATCGTAGCCGCGATAGACGAGACGGCCTTCATCCCCGTCGATAAAGCATATTTCACTGGATGCAGCCACGACATCTTCGAGTCCCTCTGAAAAATGAGATTCAGACATTTGATTCCCTCCGCCGCTTCAGGTTAGACCAATCCATCATCTTCATTATACTCTTGCCAATGCAATCCACAACATGGAAAGCAAACGATCGCGCTGCAAAGAAAGCCTTGTCCCAAAAGATTTGGTACAATGTGGACAGTCTATCAAGGAGGTTCTCCATGCATCAATATTGGTTTTTTATCGGTTCCTACCCAGTTCGCG
This sequence comes from Ferroacidibacillus organovorans, assembly GCF_001516615.1. GTDB lineage: Bacteria > Bacillota > Bacilli > Alicyclobacillales > SLC66 > Ferroacidibacillus > Ferroacidibacillus ferrooxidans_B. Next base: position 13,696 of record NZ_LPVJ01000020.1, read on the forward strand.
CATACAGCACCCTCTTTTTGCTCGCTTTTCTGCTCGGTCTTGGTGTGACAGTTTACATCGCCCGCGTTGAGGGAAAAAAACATCTCGTCGATCACATTATGAACCTGGCCCCCCTGTTATTCATCGGTGGACTGATCGGTTCGCGGATCTGGCAAGTCTTTTTCTTCGATTGGGCGTATTATAGCGTCCATCCCGGACAGATCATCGCCATCTGGCATGGAGGGCTCTCGATTCAGGGCGGGATCGTCGGAAGCCTGTTGGTGGCGATTTGGTATTTGCGGCGGCACAAGCTTTCTTTCTGGGAACTCGGCGATTTGTTTGCGCCAGGTATCATCTTGGGGCAAAGCATCGGACGCGACGCCAACCTGATGAATGGCGACGCGTTTGGCTCACCGACAGGTGGAAACTTTGGGCTGCTCTATCCTGTCGGCACACTTGCACGCGCCACATACGGAAATCGTCCACTATGGCCCGCTGAAGTGTGGGAGGGGCAAGGCGACGTCATCATCTTTGCCCTCCTGCTGATCATGAAACAGCGAAAATGGCCGCGCGGCGTCATCTTTCTCACAGAAAACTTGCTATACAATCTCGAGCGTTTTTTGTTAGAAATGCTTCGCGGAGACAGCCCGCGCTTTTTGTTTCACTGGGACGCCGCGCAGTGGACCAGCGTGCCAGTCATTGTGATCTGCGCCATTCTCATTCCGTATCTCTATAGAGAACAAAAAAAGCGCGATGCAAAAGATCAACTGGAATCCCTTGTCTAAGCCTCACGGCGGCAAGGGATTTTCCCTGTATCTGCACAGCGCGACACGTTTGAGGAATGCGCGTGACAAAAATATCCTGCAACGGATCACCCCCTTTTTCTCATATTCTCGCGTTCAGCTGTCGACACTATGGATACGCGACAACTGTGAATGCGCGAAAAAGGGGTGGGCTTATGTACATTCGATTTCTTCGGGAGGACTATGACCCTGCCACAGGTGTTCTGACCATCTCGGCGCTTCCCATTCGCCGCTCTATCACCGAAGAGTTTGCAGAAGAACTCGGAGAAACATCGGAAGATATCGGCGACAGCGATGAACCGGATGGCATTCTAAACTATGTGACCGCAAAGCATGGACATCATGTCAACCTGCGAAAAATTCAACTTGTTGTAGGATCTGCGCTTCTTCTTTCAATTCCGCTCTTTGCCCAGGGCGCCACGTTCGCGCCAAACGCGTCGGCTGCCGTCTTTAGCGCAGGGACACTGACCGTATCCCACGCTGTTTATCTGCGGGCCGAGCCGCGCCTCTACGGCCAGGATCGCCTGACACTGCTCAGTCCAGGCACAACCCTCACTGTGATCAATCGGCCAAATGCGTCGTGGTTTCACGTTCGCACACCGGATGGGAAGACAGGTTATGTCGTATCCCATCCCTACTACGTCGAGGCACACTATGGCCCATCCCAGAAGACGGTCACTGCGCAGCATGGCGCGGCGCCTGGAACTGTCGCAACAGGTACGGTGGGGAGCGCGGCTGCGAATTCTTCGAATTACACAGCACCCGCACAAACCACGACACTCAGCACATTGCCAACGCTCCCGCTCGGTGTTCATCTTGACCCTAACATCACGCCACTGGCGCCGATTCACGCGACGTATGAGCAAAAATTTCAGGCCGTTTTAACGGTTGCACAAGACAAGCTTGGCACTCCATACATTTGGGGTCACAATGAGGATCGCGGGCAATATGGGTTTGACTGCTCAAATTTCACGGAATACGTGTATCATCACGCACTCGGTTATCTTATGTCGACATCCAGCCGCGTGCAGGCTACATCCGTGGGCGATCCCGTTCCGATTGGCGATATGCAGCCAGGCGATTTATTGATTTTTAACAACGGGGGACATGTCGGGATTTATATTGGAAACGGACAAATGATTCAAGAAGGCGGCGGTCTTGGAAAAGTTGGCTACTTGCGCGTAAGCCCAGGATCCTATTGGTATAATCACCTTACCGCCGTAAAACGCATGTTTTAACGGTGAAACATCCTTAATGGATCGGCGAAGGGATTGCACATTCGATGGAACTGTACTTTTTGGGAACCGGTGCCGGTGTCCCATCTGCCGAGCGAAATGTCAGCGCGCTGGCGCTTCGTTTGGAAAAACCCAACGAGACATGGCTTTTTGACTGTGGTGAGGCCACCCAACACCAACTATTAAAAAGTCCGCTCAGTCCCGTGAAAATTCGCAGGATCTTCATCACGCACCTTCACGGCGACCACGTTTTTGGACTGCCAGGGCTGCTATCCAGCCGCTCACTACAAGGCGATCCATCCCATCGTGTCACACTCTATGGTCCAAGCGGAATTGAATGTTTTTTGCGTGATGCGCTTCGCCACTCCTCGACACATGTACGATACGGGTTTGATGTCGTTGAATTTGATCCCATCTCACCTCAAACTGCGCATCTTTATGAAGATGATCACGTCACAGTCTCATACGCCCCCCTGTTGCATGGCATACCAACCGTTGGCTTTCTCATTCAGGAAAAGGATCAGCCCGGTGCGCTTGACGCAGAAAAACTGCGCGCTCTTGGCGTCGCACCGGGCCCACAGTACGGTGAACTAAAGCGCGGGATAGCAATTACACTAGAGGATGGCCGAACGCTGAAACCGGATGACTTTCGAAAACCGCCGACCCCCGGACGGCGCGTGGTCATTCTCGGCGACACCGCACCGTGCAGCGAGGCGGTAACACTTGCGCAAAACGCTGACGTTCTCGTTCATGAAAGCACATTTTCTGCAAGAGACGCTTCTCACGCCCATCGGCACCATCACTCCACCACACGCGACGCCGCGCAAACAGCGCGCGACGCAAATGTGCGGCGACTGATTCTGACGCACATCAGTCCACGCTATCACGAGCGTGCAAATAACCCGGCCGATCTGCCCATACAATTATTGCAGGAGGCAAAAGCAATCTTTGCAAACACCGATCTCGCCCATGACCACTTCCATATCACGATCCCAAAACCCATGTCATGCTCGATCGTTGGTGACGCGCTTGATAAAACGGGCAAAATCCCCGATATGTGATGCGTGTGGAACATCGAATGGCGCATCATCCGTATACTTTAGTCCAGATCCCGTGTTGACGACCAGGACGCGATCCTTTTGTTTAAGCCAGCCCGACGCGCGCAGAGTCTCAACCCCTGCGAACGCTGCCGCTCCTTCAGGACAGACAAAAAAGCCATCTTCCTCTGCGAGTTGGCGGCGCGCGTCAGCAATCTGACGCTCACTCACGCCAATGGCCGTCCCGCCAGTCTCACGCACCGCCTCAAGAATCATAAAATCGCCGAGCGCCTTTGGAACACGCATGCCAAATGCACTTGTAACCGGGTGTTCAATCGACTCAGACACGCGTTTCCCTTGTTCAAATGCGCGCACGAGCGGCGCGCACCCTTGCGCTTGCACGATGACCATTTTTGGCAGCGGCCCCTGAATTCGCCCCATCGCCTGAAGCTGTAAAAGCGCGCGATGAATCCCGATGACCCCTGCGCCGCCTCCTGTCGGATAAACGATCGCGTCGGGCAATCCGTCGGGAAACTGCTCCGCAATCTCAAGCCCCATCGTTTTTTTTCCTTCCAGTCGATACGGCTCACGCAGTGTGGAAACGTCGTACACCCCGTAAGCTTTGCACAGCGCCTGCGTCAATCTTCCAGCGTCGCCGATCGTGCCGTCAACGACAAACACGTCAGCACCGTACGCAAGCATCTCTTTGCGCGGTGTCCGTGGGGCGTCGCTTGGCAAAATGATGAGCGCTGGAATCTTCGCGCGCGCGGCATAGGCCGCCCACGCCGCTCCGGCGTTACCGTTGGTTGGCATGGCAAACGCGCGAACGCCGAGTTCTCTTGCGCGCGACAAGCCGACAGATGCTCCGCGCGCCTTAAAAGATCCTGTAGGAAGAATTCCTTCATCCTTAACATAGAGATGTTTCAAGCCGACTTTTTTTGCGTAACCGCGAAGAGGCCACACCCCGGTCAGCGGTTCGTAAAGCGACACGCGGTTTTCTTCACTTTGTAAAGGCAGCAACTCGTGATAGCGCCAAAGCGTCGGCGGACGTTCATTGAGCGGATGCTGCTCCCAGGCAGCCCTTGCGCGCTCAAGATCGTACTCACAGAGATAAGGCGCGTCACAGTCGGGACACGTTTGCTGAATCACTTCAGGCGTTGCCGTTTTATGACAACGCGAGCACACCAGATGAACAAGAGCGCTGTAAGACATGTGCACACCTCCACATACAGTCCTTCACACTGTATGTCGAGATCAGCAAGGAGGGTATGGGCATGCTGCGAACGATTTGTAAGGGAAAGATTCATCGCGCCGTCGTCACCGAAGCGAGGCTCGACTATGTGGGCAGCATCACACTTGATCGCCTGCTTATGAAGGAGGCTGACATCCTGCCTTATGAGATGGTACAGATCACGAACATTGCAAACGCCACGCTCTGGAAAACGTACGCCCTTCCCGCGTCAGAGGGCTCAGGTACAGTTTGTCTGAACGGACCGCCCGCTCGTCACTTTCAACCAGGCGATCTGATCATCGTCCTCTCACTCGCGCAGATCACTGGCGCTGAGTATGACACGATTCACCCGCGCATTGTGCATGTTGACCACGAGAATCAAATCATCAAGATTGAGCGGCATTCTCTTCACGCGCTGCGAAAGGACGGGCAAACGTGACTGGATGTTCCTTTCCATCTTGAATGACGCGCACGCTGGCCGGGGATGTTCGCGCGACGACCTTTCCGCGGCTGACGACGAGTGTACAGGGAGGCTGGCGGCGAATCATGTCGAACGCGTCTTTTGCGTCCATCAGAACAAAACTCGCCGGTTTGTCAGCCGCAATGCCATACTCGCACTCCACACCAAGCGTGCGCGCCGCGCGCGACGACACCATGCGAACCGTCTCATCAATCTCTTCGCGCCCAGTCATATGTGATGTGTGAACCGCCATATGGGCAACTTGAAGCATACTCCCGGTTCCAAGGGCATACCACGGATCGAGGATGTCATCGTGGCCAAGCGATACGTTGACACCCTCGCGCCAAAGTTCCTTGATACGCGTGACCCCTCGCCGCGTGGGGTAGTGATCAAAGCGCCCCTGTAACGTGATATTGATCAACGGATTCGCCACAATGTTAATCTCTGAACGTTTGAGCAGGCGCATCAGTTTTGATACATATGCGCCGTTATACGAGTGCATAGCCGTCGTGTGACTCGCAGTTACACGTGATTTGAGCCCGTGAGACAGCGCGAGATACGCGACCGTTTCCAAAAACCGCGACTGCTCATCGTCGATCTCGTCGCAGTGCACGTCCACCATGCGGCCATACTTTTTTGCGAGCTCAAAGCATGTGTGCAGTGAAGCAACACCCAATTCCCTTGTGTACTCAAAATGCGGAATTGCACCAACCACATCCGCGCCCAATCGAAGCGCCTCTTCAAGCAGTTCGGCTCCACCTGAAAACGACGAGATACCTTCTTGCGGAAACGCCACAATTTGCAGATTCACCTGATCGGCAACTTCTTCTTTTACTTCGAGCAGCGCCTGCAGCGCCGTCAATTTGGGATCTGTCACATCGACATGCGTGCGCACATGAAGAATTCCTTGCGCCACCTGCCAGCGTAGCGCCTCTTTGGCACGCATCTTCACATCCTCGCGCGTTAGTGTTTCTTTTCGCTCCGACCACACCTGAATGCCTTCAAATAGTGTACCACTCTCGTTGAAACGAGGTTGCCCCGCAGTCAGTACAGAGTCCAGATGAATATGCGACTCAATAAACGGCGGCAACATTAACTGCCCCGCACCGTCGAGTTCTTCGCGTACATGCGCATGGATGGTTTCCTCGATCCGCACAAACACACCGCGCTCGATTCCCACGTCAAAATGACCTTTGCGCCCAAGCAGGCGCACATTGCGAATAACCGTATCCATCTTGATCCACCCTTTTTTATCCAGTTTGCACGATTATGGTAACCTTAGCATATTCGAAAAAAAGCTGACAAGTTCTATTCATTCGTAGTATAGTGAGTCGAAACCGTTCAGAGGAGGGATGTTTGTGGGAGGTCACCATGTTATTCGCTACGTCGTACTCGCGATTGTAGTCGTAGCTGCGATTGTTTATTTTGCCGTTCGAAACCGCAAAAAGTAATCGATTAACAGATACTTATAATGCTAAAAAAAGCGGACACGCGCGAGACTGACTCACGCGTGTCCGCTTTATCTGTAAATGGCTGCAGGGCATTCCCTACTTTAAAACGCAGGCGACCCACTCAAAAGATCGTGCGCCAAAAGCTTGCCTGCCAAGATGTGTCCTGCAGTGTTCGGATGCCATGCATCTGCCGCGTACATTTGATAATTTTGGTGATGTTTCGCAATGTACGCCTTCATTTGATTAAAAACGTCAAACACAGAGACTTCACGCGCTGGATACGATCGCGCAACAGCAATTTCTGCGTTGACATACTGTGCCTCTGATACACGATTCACCGTATAGGAGGCAGGCGTGACAGGCGGCGTCACCACCCAGACCGCTTCATGATTGGCAATCGCCAGATTGATCTCTTTGCGGATGGTCTGAGAAAACACGGACAGTGGTGTATTGGCCGTCGCGTCGTCAAGCATCCCCCACGAGATCAGCAGGACATTTGGGTGAACCGCCTTGATCCACGTCGGGAGAAGCGGGAGCGCCGCCTCTGCCGTTTCTCCCTCCACAGCGTGATTGATAAACGGCAGGGCATGATGCACCCCCTTCGCGTAACCTGAAACCCCACGCGCGAGATATCCGCCGCCAGTCTTATCGTCCCACCCTTTGGCGACGGACGAGCCGATCGCCATGATGCGAATCGGCCCTTTCGGGAGAGACTTCGGCTTATTCACACTGCGGTGTACCGCATACGTGAGATGGCTGCCAATGACAAATAGCAGAACGACCGCGAGAAGGGCGCTTGCAAAGATGCGATTTCTGCGGATCTTCTTACGTCGACGCTCAAAACGATTCATGAGCTTAAACTCATCCGGGCAATTTCCTGTTCACGCAGGCGATGACGCTGCACCTTGCCCGTGGGTCCTGCCGGGATCACATCAACAAACTTGATCTCCGCAGGTTGCTTGTAAGGCGCCATATTCTCTTCGCAAAGCGCTCGCAATTCCGCCAAGAGTTCTTCCTGTCTGCTGAATTGATCAGGAATGATGTACGCGGCGACCCGTTCACCGTGAATCTCGTCGGGAAGCCCGATCACGGCTACACCTTGCACGCGGCTGTGTTTGCGCAAAACATCCTCCACTTCACGCGGGCTGATCTTTTGCCCGGCGCGGTTGATCATTTCTTTGCGGCGCCCTGTGATAAACACATAGCCATCCTCATCCTGATACCCAAGATCCCCCGTCATGAACCAGCCATTTTGAAAACTGTCACGGGATTCGTCCCCTGAAGCGTAGGATTTGATCAAACGATCGCCCGCAAGCGCAATCTCTCCCACCTGATTGGTCGGCAGCGTCTCACCCTGTTCGCCTGTGATGCGCAGTGAAATACCGCGCGGAATGCCGACGGAGCCGTATTTGCGACGTTCGGGCGGCAGTGGATTGACGCACACCTGACTCGCCGCCTCTGTCATTCCGTAGGATTCGATGATAGGGATGCCAAACTTGTTTTCAAAGCGATGAGCGTGCAGTTCAGGCAGCGGCGCAGAAGCCGAGCGAATAAAGCGCACATGATCTGCCGGTGAGCCACAGCTTTCTGTCTGAAGCAGAATTGAAATCACGGCGGGAACGGCTGAGATCCACGTCACGCGTAAGCAAAAGACAGTTTCCCAAAAGCGCGTCGCGCTAAACCGCTCTTCCAAAACGAGCGTTCCACCAGACAGCAGTGTAGAGAGCAGGCCAACCACCTGGGCATTGATATGAAAGAGCGGCAAAAAGCCATAGCACACGTCTTCACTTGTCAAATGATGCGATGCGATCACTTCATCCGCTGTGGCGTGAAGCAATTCAACCAGGAGAAACACACCTTTAGGACGTCCAGTTGTGCCAGATGTGAAAAGCAACACGCCGTAATTGGACAACCCTTTTGCAAAAGCGCCGTCACCGCGCCGCTCAGGCAGGGCGTTGTCTGGCGCATTGGTTCGAGAACTCGTCGTGCACTCCATATGAAATTGACCGAGCTCATCACATGAGATATACGCCCGCATCAAGTGGTCCCGTTGAGGCGTAACAACAGGTTCGGCGTTCGCTTCAAGCTGCGCCTCGCGCGTCGTGCGACTCTCGATCATGCCGCGCGCACTCGACTCGGCAAGAATGCGATCCACTTCGACGCGTGTCGCCTGTGGGTTGACAGGGACAACCGTCGCGCCATACATAAGAATACCAAGATAGGTAACGACCCACTCATACGAATTCGGCGCAGAAAGCAGCACTCGATCTGCCGGACGAATCCCAAACTGATCGAGTGATACCATGACCTTTTCCACATCATATCGGAGCTGATCTGTGTAATACCAACGGTTTCGATTATAGATAACCTTCTTGCCGGATACTTTGAGTTGTTCTCTCACACGGTGCATGGCATGCATCGATGATCCCCCTCCACAACAAGTCATATCTGCATCATGCGCCAGAAGTCTTAAATCCATCTTAAAATTGACGAATGAATATTTTCCTTTGCGATATTCAGCACAATAAAAGGAGAAAAGAAAAAAACAACACGTTTTAAGGCAACTTTAAACCTCGCGCGATACGATAGCGCAGAAGAAAGGAAGTGAATGTGCCTGTGTCAAAAGCGAAAGAGCACCTTTACGAGATTGACCTCATGCGTGCACTCATCATTCTCGGGGTCATCTGCGTACACGTGATTTCATTTTTCAACTTATTTACAGTGCAAATGACTGGGGTCAACTTGCGCAACGACGCCGCGCTGACCGCGCTTCACTTTACAAGAGAAGCGTTTATGTTTATCACCGGACTCGTTTTATTTATCACGTATTATGGAAAACCATTTAATGTGAAGATGTTTCTTGGCAAACGCCTGAAATTGATCGCGATTCCTTATTTTGCGTTCACACTTCTCTACATGCTGTTTACGCAGACCTATATGCCTACACCGCATTTAACGTTGCCGCTGTTCTTGCAGAACTACGGTATTGCCCTGTTGACGGGCAACCAATTTTTTCTGTACTATCTTTTGATATCACTGCAGCTCTACATCATCTTCCCTTGGTTGTTAAAGTTCATCAAGGCCACAGAGCGCTATCACGGTCTCCTTTTTGGTATAAGCTTTGCGCTTGAGATCGCCCTGATGTGGTTCAACAAATTTTACCTGCAAATGCCTGCAGGCTTACACCTTCCGGGACTGCTCGGGGTGCTTGTGAACTACCGCGACCGCATCATTATTACGTATCAATTCTGGTTTATCGCAGGCGCTCTGGTCGCGGTTCACTATAGCAAGATCAAGGCCATCCTGCAAAAGTATGTCCGGTTCATTCCATGGATCCTTTTATTCAGCTTTTTCGCCATCGGTGTTCACGTGGCAATCGACCGCTTGGTGCAGCATCAGGATGAATCACAAACTGTGCTCGTCCTGCAGCCACTTATGATCCCGTACAGTTTGCTCGCCACAGTTACGCTCTGGTCGCTTGGAATGGCGTGGTCGCGCGTGCGCCTTGATTCCCGTTTCCGCCAAATCAGCCGCCTGATCAAGACAGCGGCAGCCGCATCGTTTGGCATTTTCCTGATACACCCGTTCTTTTTGCACCTCGTTCAGGTTACGATCTATCGCCTACACACGACGGCGGCAGAGCGCGTTTGGCTAACGCCCGTCGCCATCCTGTTCGTCTATTTTTCAGCGATGATCGTTGCACGCCTCGTCGCACGCATTCCATACCTCAGCTATATCGTCGGCCAAAAGTCGACATGGCATTCACAAAAGAAGTTGCCCATGCAAAGGGGGACTGTACGTGAAAACACCGCATCCTAGTGAAGAAAACTTGCTCGCGCGCCTTGATCGCATCCCGATCATCAAACCCGTTGTGCGACTTTTGATCCTGCTTGCGTGCGTGTGGCTCGCCGAGGCGTTTGACATTGGTATCGTAGGACCAGTCATGGCCGTGCTCAAAGGCGCGTGGCATCTTAGCACGGCCGATCAGGCTTGGCTTGGCATCTCCTCAACGCTTGGCGTCGTACTCGGCATGATCCCCGCCGGCATGCTCGCCGACCGCATCGGGAGAAGACGCGTCGTAATCGTCGGCATTCTTGTCTTTTCAGTTATCACTGTGCTTGGGAGCTTGGCGCATAGCCTGAACCAGCTCCTGATCATCCGCTTTCTCGCAGGACTCGGGGAAGGAGCGGTACTGCCGCTTCCCTATCTCTACCTCGCGGAATTTGTACACACAAAGCGGCGCGCCGTCAGTGTCGGAATCGCAAACGGCGTGTTAACGGCCGCTTACCTGCTGCCAAATCTCGTCGGTTCTTACGCCATTCACACCTACGCCTCGTCGATGGCGTGGCGACTTCCTTTTCTGCTTGGCGCCATCCCTCTGTTCCTGGTTGTCCCGCTCTATCTCTGGTTGCCGGAGAGTCCGCGCTATCTGATTAAAAAAGGCCGCGTCAACGAAGTGGCAGATCTGGTCACGCGTCTTGAGGATGCGGCGAATCTGCCGCATGATATCTCGCTTGTCAACCCGCGCGCAGCCGCAGCCCTCCGTCTTGAACGCACGGAAGAGACACGCCTGATCAATGTGCTGAGACGACCATTTCTCACACGCGGTCTGATTGCCACAGGACAGTTGACAGGTGCGCTCATCCTGTTTTACATTCTGCTCGTCTACGGCCCGACTCTGCTCATGGCGCGCGGCTTTGGAACAGGTACAGCCGTCCTCTTGACTGGCGTCATGATGGCGATCGCCGGGATCGGCTCGATCATCCAAGGTCTGTTGTCTGACCGCTTTGGCCGAAAAGCGATCCTCTCCATCTATTTTGGACTTGCGGCGGTGGGTTGCATTCTATTTGCAGTATCCGCAAACGGGTGGATTACTGCAATCGCCGCCTTCTTGAGTTCATTTTTTGGACTCGGCGTTTTCCCAGTCTCCAAACTCCTGGTCGCAGAGCAATTCCCGACACACTTGCGCGGCATGGGAGTTTACTTGAGCGAAATGGGCGCGCGCGGCGTCAGCGGAATTGTCACGCTCTCGTTTTTGCCCTTTGCACTCGCACAATTTGGCAGTGCAGTCATTTTTGTCGCCATCGCAGTCATCCTGATCGCCTTCATGGTCCCTGTCTGGATCGCAGGACGCGAAACTGCGCGCATCAGTGTCGAAGAAGCCGGCGCAACGTCTCTCGTGGCACTCGCTCGCGAGATGGAGAGCAACCGCATGAAGATCCAGCCAATGCCCTGATGACAAGCCGTATTTGCTGACGTACCCCCTTTTTTGTGCTATGTTGAAGCAGGGGGGCTCACGATGCGTGTCTTGATTATCGAGGATGAAAAAAAGCTGTCGGAGGCACTCGTCCGACTCCTTTTTGAAGAGGGGATCTCTGCCGATGTAGCGTATGACGGCGAAGATGGTTATCTACTCGCTTCTTCCAAAATCTATGATGCGATTATTCTTGACCGCATGCTGCCCAGTATGGATGGCTTGTCTGTTCTTTCCAAACTGCGAAAAGCATCTGTGCGCACGCCTGTCCTGATGCTTACGGCACGCGATGGAATCCCCGATCGCGTTGCCGGACTGAACGCAGGTGCTGACGATTATCTCGTAAAGCCGTTTGCGACAGAGGAATTAATTGCGCGAATACGGGCGCTCCACCGCAGGCCGGCGGAGCTGATCACCGATGTATGGCTGCAATGTGAAAACCTTCGCTTCGACCCGCTTGAGCGTACTTTGATGACCCAAACAGGCGAGTCGGAAAAACTCTCTCCAAAAGAAGCACAGATTCTTGAGTTGCTCATGAAACATCACGGCCAGGTGTTGACGCGCCGCCAGTTGATGGATAACGTTTGGGGTTATGAAGCGGATGTGCTAGAAGGTGTACTCGACACGTATGTGCATCACTTGCGGAGGCGATTGTCGCAATTCCAGGGGCCGACGATTCAAACTGTGCGCGGCGTAGGATACAGCCTGCGCAGCGCACATCAAAGAGCAGAGTCGGACAAATCCTAAGAAGTGGGTTTGGCAAACCGCCTGCTCCGTGTGTGATTGACTGATCACTGTGTTGCATTTTTTCCGGGTTTGGAATTTCTCGGTTTAGAAAAAGAACTGGCAAAGGCGGCGTTCATGTGGCGTTTGGGAGTGACAGGAGAGATCCTTATCGCGCCGTGCGCCTTAAACTGTTTGTCATTCAAGTCGGAGCGCTCCTCGCGATCTGGCTTGTTTTGCTATCGATTGTGTATGTCCTGATGTCAAGCGAACTCTACCGCGTGCTCGACTCGGAACTGCGACGCTCTGCCATTCAAGTTATCCAATCTTATGACCACAATCATCTCTCAACACAGAACGCGAACAACCAAAGTGATTTTGGCGCGGCGTACAGTCTGTGGAAAATTACCGGGGCTGCCTCTTCAATGTCTGCCACGTATATTGATGGAACTCCTTTTATCGATGTTCGCACCGTGTATCACAATGCGCTTATGCATCCGTCCGGCTACTCCACAACCCTGCAAATCAATGGGCAGCCCTACCGTATTTTTGACGCACTTGTCAATTTAAGACACGGCACCTATCTGATTCAAGTCGACCGCTCTGTAGGACCGACACAAGTCACCCTTTCAAGTCTTATTTCAACACTCATCATCGCAGGCATGGCCGCTTTGATCCTCACGCTTGTCGGAGGTCTCATTCTCACCGCCAGAAGCATGAAGCCGCTTCTCGCGTCGTGGCGCCAGCAACAGCAATTCATCGCCGATGCTTCCCACGAATTGCGAACACCATTTGCCATCATTCGCAGCAACCTCGATGTGCTTTTGCACCACCCCGATCATACGATTGAGAGTGAAATGACCTACTTAGGAAACGCGTATGAAGAAGTTGAGCGAACATCCGCACTGCTTGAAAACTTGCTGACGCTGGCGCGCGCAGACAGCAATGAACAAATCCTCAACCTGTCGCCTGTCTCGCTTGGCGAACTGGCCAGAGACGTGGTCGAATCCACCCGCCCTCTTGCCGAGTGGCAACAAAAGACCATCACCCTAAACGCACCAGAAAACCACTGCATGGTGATCGGCGACCCGGCACGCCTGCGTCAACTCTTGCTCATCTTGATTGACAATGCATTACGCTATTCAGATGCGGGTGCGTGTGTCGCCATCACCATCTCATGTGACACGACATCCTGTGAACTGCGCGTTCAAGACAACGGGGCAGGTATCCCGCAAAACCTACTGCCACGCATTTTTGACCGTTTTGTCCGTGCAGACCCAAGCCGACATCGCGCAGAACAAGGCAGTGGGTTAGGCCTTGCCATCGCAAAATGGATCATCGAAGCGCACAAAGGACAGGTTTTTGTTCAAAGCAAAGAAGGACGCGGAACGACGTTTACCGTCATTTTCCCGTCCTGAGACTAGCCTCTGTTCAATTCGTGTTTATTTTGCCAACGTTTCCGATTCATCATGAGTTGGGACGTTCTCGCACCATGTGTTGCCCCAGCGCTGAACTTCATCCATGACATTCTGCAAGCCCTGGCCTTTTGGCGTGAGTTCGTACTCAATGCGCACAGGCGTTTCTGGATACACATTGCGCTTTAGAATGCCTGCCGCTTCCAGTTCTTTAAACCGTTCCGCCAACATGCGATCGCTCATATGAGGAATCATCTCTGAAATGTCCTTGAATCGTTTAGGTCCTGTGAGAAGTACGCGAATGATCAAGCCTGTCCAGCGTTTTCCCAATAATTCAAAGGCAGCTTCAAAGCGAGGACAAAGATGTTGGTCTCCCATCCTGTATCGCCTCCTTCTTCCATCATACCATAGCAACTTGGAAAAGATAAGCGGTATATTTATGAACTTTCTGCATGGTATAACAGAATTTCTCCCAAAACACGCAAAAATTCGCTAGGCCGTTCAGCGTGAATGTGATGCCCTGCCTTCTCGATCACATACTGCTTTGCACAGGGAAACTGTTCTGCTAGGCGTGCACCCAAAGCGACGTATGCGGAGTCGTACGCTCCACTCAAGAGTTTCACAGGCGAACGAAACAGTCGCATTTTTAACCACTCTGGCACGCCAAACCCTTGCGACATGCCAAGCATGCTGCGCGCGACGCCTGCTGGACACTGCGCGCGTTTGCGCGCAAGAAGTTTCTCATAATCTTCTTTATCCATGCCACGCTGCGAAGAAAACAGCGGCATTCCTTGCCACGCGGCAAGAAACGCCGGAAAATCGCGTGTAATTTGCACCGCTCGCGTCTGATCCAGTCGCAATCGCGCCACGCGATCTTCTAATCGTTCAATGCCCGGCGAAGCGCTTTCCAAGATAAGACAAGAGATTCGCGACGGCATGGCGAGTGCAAGGCGAAGAGCAAGCCTCCCCCCCATGGAATAACCGATGAGTACAACAGGTTCGTTTAATTTTTGGAGAAATGCGGAAAGATCGGCGACCTGCTCTTCCATCGCATACCGCTCCTGCGCGAGTTTGGCTTGCGTTTTGCCATGACCCAAAAGATCGAGTGCGAGAGAGCGATGTGACTTGGAAAATGCCTCCATGAAAGGCAAATACTCTTCGGCCGTTCCCAGCCAGCCGTGCAGCCACACGAGAGGCGGCCCACTCCCAACCTCGATCCCGTGATAAGAAACGCCTCTTAGCGTCACAGAAAAAGCTTTCACGATGCGCCATCCTCACTCGCATGACCAAAAGGCGCAAGCACCGCGCGGTGCAAGCGCGCGTTCTCTGCTCGATCCGTGTCAATTTGTAGCAGCGTCAATCCTTCTTGCATAAGTCCTGCATGCAGAGCCTCACGGAAATCATCCCAGTCCCGGGCGCGTGTGTAGTGCGCGCCATAGAGCGCAGCCGTATGTTGAAAATCGCGTCCATGCGGCGTTTCGAAATATGAAAAAACATCCTGCTGTGTAGCCTGCGGTAGCATGGAAAAGATGCCTCCCCCGTCATTTTGCACGAGGACGATGACCAGGGGTATGTGATAGTGACAGGCGGCAAGCAAGCCGTTTTGATCGTGAAAAAACGAGAGATCGCCAATGACGAGGACCGTTTTCTCGCGCTGATAGGCGGCTGTTCCAACCGCGCTTGAGACGACGCCGTCAATCCCGCTTGCGCCGCGGTTTGCAAAGACACGCAGACGAGTGGAAGTAACAGGGAAAAAGCTGTCCATGTCGCGAATCGGCATGCTGTTTCCCACGTAAAGATTCGTGTCATCAGGGAGCAAACGAGCCAATTCAAAAAAGAGCTGCCCCTCGAAAAAAGGTTCGAGACCGTCCATGCGCTCGCGCAGGCCTTCTCTGCAAGCATGGTCAAGCTCCATGAGCTGAAAAGCGTAGGCGCGGCGCAAATCACGCATTTGCGCAAAATCATCACAGGCAGACGCGAGCACCTCACAAAAGCTCACCGGATTCGCCTGAACAATCTCGGCGGCACACTCCTGTGGATCGCTCCAGAGATGGCTTTCTTCGACCACAATCTGCCATGTATTTTGCCAGGCCGCCAGCGCTTGCCCCACCGATTTAGAGGTGAGCGCTCTGCCAAATCGAAGAATCACATCCGGTCTGACCTCGTCAAGTGACGAATGGCCTGCGCGCAACCACACATCCGCATGTGCAAGCACAGGCGTCTTTGAACTACCATTTGCACGATGCCCGGAAAGTGGATCGGCAAGAATGACTACGTTTAGTTTCACCGCGAGCCTCTCGATGGCACGCGCAGCGGACTCCGACTGAGGTCCGCTCACGATCAAAACGCGACGGGCCTCTGCCAGCCGTTTCATAACGCGCGTGATGGCGTGCGGGTCCGGATGCAGCACGCCCGCATAAAAAGAGAGAGGCATGCTCTGCAATTCCACCTCGCGAGGCGGCAAGAGCGGCTCGCGCAACGGATAATTTACGTGCACAGGCCCCGCCGGGCTCGCTGTCGCCGCGGCAACTGCGCGCGCCGCCGCGATACGCGCATGCTTTATCAGCACAGGCGAGTCTTCCGCCGTGGGCATCTCATACTCCCACTTTACGTGGCCGGAAAAAATCCCCGTTTGACGGATCGTCTGATTGCTTCCCTGTTCGCGCAGTTCAGCAGGCCGATCTGCCGTGATCACAAGCAGCGGTACACGCGAATAATAGGCCTCAATGACCGCGGGCAGGTAGTTGGCGACGGCTGTTCCCGATGTACAGACAAGGGCCACCGGCTCGCCACTTCGTCTGGCGAGACCAAATGCAAAAAAACCGGCAGACCGTTCATCAAGAATGGTGTAAATCTCAATCCCGGCCTGCCGCGCCCCGGCAATGGTCAGTGGCGTAGAACGCGAACCCGGCGAGATGCACAGATGCTTTACCCCTGATTGCGCCAGTTGATCGACAAATGCGACGACCGGCTTTAAATGCCCGTCACTGCTCACGCGCATCCCCCTTTGTAGTCACATCCTCCGACAGACAAAGCTCCCGTTTCATCACCTGCATCTTGAGCGTCGTCTCACTCTCTTCACGAATGGGATCAGAGTCTGCAACCAACCCGGCGCCTGCGAATAAATAGGCGCGTTCATCTCGCACAAGCGCGCTGCGAAGCGCAACCACCATCTCACCTGAGCCATCCCGCTCGATGAATCCAAGCGCTCCCGCATACCAACCGCGATCCATCGCCTCGCGCTCGCGAATCACGCGAACAGCTTTAGCGCGCGGATAGCCCGCCACGGCTGGCGTCGGTTGAAGGCGTGAAGCCACCGCAGCGATCGTCACATCGCGCAAAGCCTCCGCGCGAACGGGTGTGTAGAGATGCTGCAAATTAGGCAGACGTCTGAGCTGCGGCTCCTGGTATGCAGGTTTCGTCGCCACACCTTCTAGCGCATGCTCGATCCCTGCAAGCACAAGACGGTGTTCATGCAGGTCTTTATTGCTTGCAAGCAGCGCCTGTCCCGCCTGTTCATCCTGCGCGCGATCCACAAAACGCGGCGCCGTGCCTGCGAGACAATCAATGAAAAGTTGACCCTTCTTCATGCCGACAAGACGCTCAGGCGTTGCGCCTAAAAAGACATCCCCGCGCCACGCGATGCCAAAAACAGTAGAACTCGGATAGTCAAAGGCGAGATTCTCAAGGGTTGTCGCAAATGTCGTCACGCGATGTGTTACATCCACCATGCGCGCGTGAACCACCTTCTCATAGGATCCTTTGCGCATGTCCTCCGTCGCCTGCGAAACCAGCGTGCGAAAAGCCTCATCGCGGTCAGCGGTTGACGATTGAACGTCACCGATGCGCACATCATCAGATTCACTTGCTCTGCGTTGCCGCACGCGCTTGTGCGTACTCAACTCAAGCAGCTTGCGCAGTGCCTGATCTGTCGTTTTTTTTATATCGCGAAGCGTATCATTCTGTCCCACGCGCAGTGTGACCGTGAGATAGGCGCGCGCCGATGATTCGCGCTCAATCGAAAACATCGGAATCGCCAGAAGGACATCAGGCCAGCGTTCCCAGGGCGCTTCACGCTTTCGCGAAACGTCAAATGCCGTCCCGAGAAACGCCGTCGTGCGCGCCGCCCTTTCTGTGATGACATCCTGAAACAATCGCGCACTCGCATTCGACGCGCGATCAAAAGCGCGCGCGCCTGAATAGATCTCAAGCGCCGTCTCACCATACGTCGCGCGCTCAAGACCGTTTGGCCCGTCACTCCAGTACGTCGCAAATTGTGCATCTTGACGGCCCATATCAATGATGGCAGCCAATCTGCCCTCAAAAGTAAGGGGCACAGTCACAGAAATCATCACACTGTGCCCCTTGCGCTGCGCCTCAGACGCCCCTTTTTGCAAAAGAGGCTCAAGATGTGCATACACCTCTTCGACTGTGACGTGATGAAGGGTTAAAGCCATAACCGCATCTCCCTTTTTAACAACTTCCCGGCCGCGTTGCGCGGCAGACGATCCACGACGAGGAAATGTTTTGGAACCTTGTAGCCAGCCAGCCGCTCCCGGCAAAACGAAAGGAGCGCCGATTCATTATAGGCAGGATGAACTGCCAAAACGGCGACGGGAACCTGCCCATACCGCGCGTCGTCACGACCGATGACCGCTGCCTCAATGACAGACGGATGGGACAGGAGAACCGCTTCCACTTCGGCCGGGTATATATTCTCTCCTCCTGAAATGATCAGATCTTTACGCCGGTCAAGCACAAAGAGATATCCTTGTGAATCGAGATATCCGAGATCCCCTGTGTGAAACCAACCGTCCTCCGCGAGCGCGCTGCGCACCGTTTTTTCCTGCCAATACCCGGCGCAAACCGTCGGTCCCTTGATCTGAATCTCTCCAACCCCATTCGGCGGGCAGCACTCCCCATGCCCATCGACAATGCGCACATTCGTTCTCATCAGCGGTTGCCCCGCTGAACCTACGCGCGAGGAAACCTCCGCCGGGCGCAACGTCGCCACCTGCGAGTTTGCCTCCGTGAGACCATACGTCTGCACAACCGGGACGCCCCGCGCGATGCACCGCTCTAAAAGCGGCACAGGCGCAGGGCCCCCGCCTAGAAGCACAACGCGCAGCGCCGCAGGAAACGCGACCTCATCATCCATCATGCGCTGGAGTGTCGCCGCCACCACAGAGACCATCGTGATGTCTCCCCGCAAAAGCCGCGCGCGATGCGCCGCTTCATCAAAGCGATCTTGCAGAACCGCGGCCGTGCCATAGATGACGCTGCGCATGAGCACGGCCTGCCCGCCGACGTGAAACAGCGGCAAGGCAGTCAGCCAGCGATCGGTCGGGAGCATTCCGAGGCGCAACGCCGAGGCGACAGCGCTAGCGAAATGGTTGCCGTAGGTGAGAAGCGCACCCTTGGGACGTCCAGTCGTCCCCGAGGTGTAGATGATGCTCTGTACATGAGAAAGACAGACGGGCGCAGGTATAAACACGCGCGCCCCTTCTTCCATTTGAACTGTACAACGCCACGCGCGAACGTGTGCAAGCCGTTCACTGATCGCGACGCGCTGCGCCTCATGCGCCTCGTCACAAAGCAGTGTGCGCGCCTCGACATCGTCCACCTGCCACACCATCTCTTCTAATGAGAGGCGGGCGTTTATCAGCACAATCACCGCGCCAAGATAGCGCAGCGCGTGCAGCGTGATCGCAAAAAGCAGCCCGTGCGTCATGAGTACTGCGACGCGCTCTCCACGTGCGACGCCCCGTTCTTCCAAAAACGCCGCGCGCGAAGCGACGCGCGCGGCCAATTCGCGATAGGAGACTGGCTGATCCTCGTGCTCTATCGCGAGTATTTCCATATGGCGCAGCGCATAAAGCCAATCTTCGACCCACTCACCCACCACACTGTCTGCTAAAAACGCTTCTTTTTCGCAAATCCCCTGTTCACTCATGATGCATGCCGCCTATGGCAAACGTGGAAACTTCGAAAAATCTGGCTGGCGCTTCTCCAAGAATGCATTTTTCCCTTCGCGCGCCTCTTCCGTCATGTAAAACATCATTGTCGCGTCGCCCGCCATCTGCTGCAGCCCCGCCAATCCGTCCGTGTCCACGTTGAACGACGCTTTTAAAAAGCGGATTGCCATCGGTGATTTCTCAAGGATCTCCTGCGCCCACAAAACAGCTTCCTCTTGCAGTCTGTCCACGGGCACAACCTTGTTCACAAGCCCCATGTCGTACGCTTCGTGCGCATCGTATTGGCGGCATAGAAACCAGATCTCTTTCGCTCGCTTCATCCCGATCGTACGTGCGAGAATGCCTGTCCCATACCCCGCGTCAAAGCTCCCGACGCGCGGTCCCGTCTGCCCGAAGCGCGCATTCTCCGCCGCAATCGTCAAGTCACACACCAAGTGAAGCACATGACCGCCGCCGATCGCATAACCCGCCACCGCCGCGATCACCGCTTTTGGCAGCATGCGAATCTGCCGCTGCAAATCAAGCACGTTGAGGCGCGGAATCTCGTCATCCCCGACGTAGCCGCCGTGTCCGCGCACGCGCTGGTCACCGCCAGAGCAAAACGCAAGATCTCCTTCTCCCGTCAAAATGACAACGCCCACTTCACTGTCATCGCGCACGCGATTGAACGCATCAATCAGTTCACTCACCGTCTTCGGACGAAAAGCGTTTCGCACCTCCGGACGATTGATTGTAATCTTTGCGATTCCTGACGCCTTTTCATAGCGGATATCTTCATATTCATGAGCAGTTTCCCAATGCATTACACAGCACCCCTTTACCCGGATCACACCCCGCGACCCTGACTCGACTCACCGTGCAGACCAGCCAGTCTGTTCTTGCTCAAGTATAACAGACTCGCGAGTCTGTTATACGCACAATCGTGGAGTTTTTTTGAACTCCATTCATTGTCTTCGCCAAAACCGCCTTTTCACCGCTGCTAAATTTTGCTATGGTATGTCCCGAAGGAGGACGTCATTCTTGAATTCATTCCGAAACACCTTGTGGAATCTATTGCGGCCCAAAACGCTGACCGCGTCCGTCACACCTGTTCTCGTAGGAACTGGTGCAGCGCTTTTGCACCATCCGCTGCACACATCCCTTTTTCTCAGCATGCTCATCGCTTCCATGCTGATTCAGGCAGCGGCCAACATGGTCAACGAGTACTATGATTTTGTACGCGGTCTTGACTCAAAAGAGATGACCGGGATCGCCGGCGCGATCGTGCGCGACAACATGTCTCCCCGCACGGTGCTCATCATCACATGGGTGACCCTGACAATTGCGCTTTTGCTTGGCATCTACATCTGCGCCAGCACCTCGTGGTGGGTCGCTGTCTTTGGCGCCGCATCGATGCTTTTTATGTACCTCTACTCAGGCGGGCCAAAACCGATCTCCTCGACACCTTTTGGCGAGGTGACGGCAGGCGTGGCGATGGGACCCGTCATCATTCTGATCGCCTATTTCATTCAAGCCGGTCATTTGTCACCCGTCGCCTGGTGGGTGTCTGTCCCGGTTGGGCTGCTGATCGCGGCGATTCTCCTCGCCAACAACCTTCGCGATCTCGAGCACGACCGCCCCGGCGGCCGCAAAACACTGCCGATCCTGCTTGGAAAAACGCGCGCGGTCGCAGTGCTTGGCACTGCGTTTGCACTCTCCTATCTCATTCTCATCGCGCTCGTCCTCGCGCGCATGCTCCCGTCGTGGGCGCTGCTGTCACTCTTGAGTGCCCCTTTACCCGCACGAGTACCGCGTCAATTTCTCGCCGCAAAGACGCGCGATGAACTTCAAGCTTCGTTTGAGAATACGTCTAAAACACTTATCGCTTTTGGATTTCTTCTCTTTGTCGGCCTGCTCATCGCACGCATTACAACGCCGTGAGAAATGTGATTTTTATGGAATTCAATCGAACTTTCGCATACCCGTATGCACAAGCGTCAAATGGATATTTATATTTCGCAGGGAGTCTGGACGCAATTCAAGACTGTCAAGGAGCTTTTGTCTCGTATTTGGCGGCCAGAGGATCAAGGCGCCCCGGTAGACTTTTTGGGTAAAATTCAAAATGTCTACACGATGCTCAGCGCCCGTTCGAAACGTTCGACGGATATCTCTATCGATCACACGCTCAGCTATTTTGATGATTTCCTTTTCAGAGCGTCCCTGTCCTGCCTGCGCGAGATCCACAGGGCCGCTGATTTTCAAATCATAGGTCCAGTGATGCCTGCGTTGAATCGGATGAATCTCAACGTGAAAATGATGTGCATAAAGAATAACTTGTTCCGTTGAGCCCGCTGCCGGGGGCAAAAACAGCGGAATCCGCGTTCCACCGGTTCGCGCCCAGAATACCCCGAGCATATCGCGGTGCGACAGCCATCCCATGAATCTCTCGTGACGGAATATACCAACCGTTGGAAGCAATAATTCATCATAGGGCTTGTCCTTAGCGCTTGGCCAGTGAACGCCTCGTTGATGATTCAAGGCCATTTGAGGTAACATGGCGGATCCCACTGGTTCTCGCAAGTCTCTTATCCATTCATTCAATCGCAAGGAAGGCACCACGTATCCAAATTGTTGCACCCGTTTCGGATTCGAAACATAATAATAGAGTGGATTATTTTCTGTAGGCAGATTCGCAGTGAATAAATCTTCCATGCGGTCTTTTGTTCCATAAACCCATGACGTATACCGCACCTCCCGGTAGCGCGTAAGCGCTTTGATGACGTCTTCATAGGGGCCGCGCAGAATATTCTCGTGGAGAATCAGCAAAGAAAAATGGGACCAAGACACCCTTTTGGGACTGGATGGATAAATCGCATTGACCGCTTCAAGAAAACTCTTCCCTGTACCATACACCACCCAAAGCGCGCGTGCAGCCTCGCCATTTGATTTTGATTCGTCAATCCCCGATTTTGTCGGGTCGATGAGGCCGAGCCAAATTCGATAGCGACCGTGATCATAATCGACGCCCAGACTGTGTACATAAGTAATATTGTCCAGATCGGCAGAATCCCAACACCCTGTCAGCAAGAGAGATATAACCGCACAGGCAGCCAATTTCCACACAGCGTTCACTCGATGGGACATAAACTTCATCGACCCGAGCGTTTGCGCGTTTGAGATTGACCTGCACTTTTTTTACGCATGCGCGTCCACTTAACCCGAATGATATAATCTCTCCAATCCTCCCAAACAAATGGTGAAAAAGGCGCAAGATAGGATACTCCCATGGGATTTAAACTCGCCAGGTGCCCGATCAGGAGTATGGCGCCAATCAAAATGCCCACATATCCCATGAAACTGGCGAGAATCAACATGGCCATGCGAATGATCGTAATCACATTGGCCAATGTATAGTTTGGGACAACATAAGTACTTATCGCAGTGATTCCTACGACTGCTATCATTCCCGCGCTTGCAATGCCCGCTTTTACGGCGGCGTCTCCAACCACCACAGTGCCAAGAAGGCCAATCGTCTGGCCGGCTGCGCGCGGCAAACGCAACCCTGCCTCGCGAAAAAGTTCAAATAGTCCCAGCATAATGATCGCCTCAAGCGGTGTGGGGAAAGGGACGCCTTTATGCGCATTGATCAGGGATATTAAAAGAAACGCCGGGATCGTATCTTGATGGTATTCGGTAGCTGCGACGTATCCAGCAGGGAGAAACAGTGAAATAGATAATCCTATCATACGTAAAATACGAACAACTACTACAAACGGAAATCGATCATTGTAATCATCGGGCGCCTGTAAAAGCTGCATGAGTGTAACAGGTGCAATCAGCACAGTGGCAGACGTATCCTGTATCAATCCGATTCGCCCTTCCGATAAGATGGCAGCCAATTTTGAAGGACGCTCCGTGTAATCGAATTGGGGGAAAATCGTGAACTTGCGATCTTCAAGGAGTTCCTCCAAATGCGCGGACTCCGTCAATTCGTCTACCTGTATAGCATGCAATCGCGTCTGGATCGTGGAGACCAGTTCGGATGATGCTGTATCTTTCTGATAGACAAGCGCAACACGGGTGCGGGTCAGTGAACCGATCTCAAAAAATTTGCATGCGACATTTGATGTGGGCAATCTCATTCTCAATAATGCCAGATTTTGCATCACATCTTCCACAAAACCATCATGCGAACCACGAATTGCCGTCTCCATTGCCGGCTCTTCAATAGAGCGAGCAGGTTTTGCCACTTGTTCCACGACTAAGGCGCCAGCCCAACCATCCAAAAAAAAGACCCCCGTACCGTGAAACAGCAACGAGAGTACCGACTCCCACTGTTCATGGTACGTAACTTCAGGAATGCGTAGGCGTTTCACGACATCAACGAATTTCTCCTCCACACATTGTGCCAACAAGGGTTCTAATTCCCTGAAAAATGTCTTACCCAGTTGTTTCAGGTCCGTGGTTCCCTCCATATAGAAAAACAAGGAACGCCGCATTTTCCCCCCTACGTCCCACACCATGGATACGTCTTTAATATCCTCACAGTCGGAGAGAATGTCGTCACGCAACCACGTTTCATTCTCCTCTAGCGAAGGTGAAATGGGTCGGTGTGATTCACTCAAGTCGGATTCCTCCAGAAGGACGAGATCGCTGAAACCAAGAACCAATACCGAGCAATAGGAACGTTATAACTTCCATTCCGCCTTCGATCGAATAATACTGGCTGCGAAGCCACTCTTTCGTATGCACGTCGACAGGCAACAAGACAAGGATGGAGGCGATCGCAGCGATACCGATCATGTGGGGAACGTAGATTTTTTTATTTTTTATCACTTGACCTGTGATAAAGAGAAGAATCATAATACGTCCGGCAAGACCCACGGTCCATTGATAAAGTGCAAAATAATCCAGTCGCTCAATATATTCACCAAAGGTCAATAAACGCCATCCCCCAAACGCGGGAAATCGTAGATGGGAAGCCTCGTAGGGACCGTACTCCGCCAGGATGCCCATGACCAACCCTACTGCAATCATCGCGAGAACTCCCAATGTCCACATCCATGGAGCAAGGGACAACGCATTCTTGCCCTGGATAAAATGATAGAAGAACAAGATCATCAGGAACTCGCCCATAATTGGAAGCGGAAGCATGACGCCGCGAACGAATGGCGAGAGACCATGCTCCAACAGAGGAAAGAGTAAGCCGTACTGCTTCACAGGAATGGTTCCCACCGTATTCATCACGCCAAAAATTACGATAAAAGGTAATAAAAAGCCCACTGTAACAGCAATGGTTTTCAATCCGTGGCGGGCAATCCACACACAGGATGCGACCAAGGAAATTACCACAAGGGCAGGGGGAACTCCCGGCAAAAACACCACACCAATGAAGGATTCCCACGAGTCTAAGCTTTGCGCAAGCGAAATAACCACATAACTATCAGCAAGCGCGACCAGCAACGGCAATGTCCACGGCGGTATTCGTTCTATGGGCGACCGTGCGGGACACAGCCGCGCGACGTACCAGATCGCGAACCAAATTCCTATCGCAAGTGGAATGCACACAAGTTCAACCATCCATGCATCGCGCCCCACCGTTTTCAAAAGATAGGGCACCAATTCAACATGGATAGGCAATGCAAGCGAAATGATGACAAGCATGGACGCTTGCAAAATCGTGATCGATTCACTGTTTTTGCTTCCCATTCGCATATCCCCGTCGATTTTGCCAAGAATAACCTTCGCACGGAGAGAATGCCCCACAATCTCCGTTTTTATTCCAGGTTCAACTTCAACATGACATTGACGATGGGCGATTGCTTCGCGAAACATCCAACAAACGCATCACAATGTCGTGAGACGTAAACAAACCCAGCGGAAGATGACTCCGCTGGGTTTGTTTTCTCGATTTCACATTGCGGTGCAGATCACGCCTTGGCGCCTGCGCTCACCGACCAGTCGTGCGTCGCAGAGCCTTCCAGGAATTTTTCCACATCCATCGCCGCTTTGCAGCCAGATCCTGCCGCCGTGATCGCTTGGCGATAGTGTGAATCCATCACATCGCCGCACGCAAAGACTCCCTCCACGCTCGTTGCAGACGTGGCGCCGACCGTTTTGATGTACCCCACCTCGTCAAGCTCAAGCTGCCCCTTTAAAAATGCCGTATTCGGGTTGTGCCCAATCGCCACGAAAATCCCTTCCGCTGGCAGAACGCGCATTGCACCGGACGCGTTGTCCTTCACCTGCAGTCCCGTCACTTTTCCATCTGCCATCGCCACCGACTGTGGGGTCACGTTCATCACAAAGCGAATCTTGTCATTCGCGCGCGCGCGATCCTGCATGACCTTTGAAGCGCGCAGCGTATCCCTGCGGTGAACAATCGTTACCTCAGACGCAAACTTTGTGAGAAACGTCGCCTCCTCAAGCGCCGAATCGCCGCCGCCAACGACTATGATCGGTTTCTGGCGATAGAAAAAGCCGTCACACGTCGCGCACGTCGAGACCCCACGCCCCATCATGTCAGACTCATTCTCAATGCCGAGAAGTTTTGCCGACGCACCCGTCGAAATAATCAACGCATCTGCCTCATACTCGTCCGTTTCATCAACCGTCACATGAAACGGGCGCTTGCTTATATCAACATCCGTCACCCAACCCGAGACAAACGTTGCGCCAAACTTCTCCGCCTGCTTGCGCATGTTGTCCATCAGTTCCGGCCCCATGATCCCGTCCGGAAATCCCGGAAAGTTTTCAACCTCAGTCGTAAGTGTCAGTTGCCCACCCGGCTCGTTTCCCTCAACGACCAGAGGGTTCAAGTTTGCGCGTGAAGCATAGATCGCAGCTGTAAGTCCGGCTGGCCCCGTCCCCAAGATCATCACTTTTTGTTTCTTTTCCATCGCTCATTCTCCTCCCGCGCGGCGTCGCTGTGCACACGCTGATTACTGTGATCTACTATAGCGCAGAAAAAAGGCAAAAAAAAGCGCGCCGATCCCTAAATCAATTGTCCAGGGAGCGTGCGCTTTGCCGCATCGAGCGAAGACAAGATCGTTATGTTCAACTGTGTCGCCAAGTCAAGCGCATAGGGATTTACCTCTTTACCATTGGCGTCTTGAAAAACGCGGACAATCGGCCTGCCCGGTATGTTCTCGTGCAGTTCGACGACAACCGCGTGGCGGCCGTCACTCAAATGAACTTCAGAACCGATGGGAAACATCGCGACGCGCTTGCTAAACAGCGAGACAATCTTTAAATCAAATTCTGTGTCGGCCCGACTGTAGAGATACTCCATCGCCTCACTCGGCACCATTCCGCGTCGGTACGGGCGGTGCATAATCATCGCATCATACACATCCGCCACTGCGATGATCCGCCCAAACAGGTGAATCTCATCTCCGCGCAGCCCGCGCGGATATCCCTTTCCATTCAGCCGCTCGTGGTGCTGAAACGCACAATGTGCGACAAGATAAGAGAGTTCCGGCTGCTTCGCCAAAAAGTTGTGCCCTAACTCGGCATGCGTCTGCATGATCTTATACTCATCTGCGGTGAGCTTGTCCGGTTTATTAAGAACTTCCGAAGGAATAAAGATTTTTCCGATGTCGTGAAGCAAAGCGCCAAGACCAAGATCGAGCATCATACTGTCAGACAAAAACAGCGAGGCGCCGATGAGCAGTGAGTAAATGGCAACATTCATGGAGTGCACATACGTCACATTGTCATACCCAGCGAGTGACGCGAGATCTTCCTTGATAATCGTGGTGTGCTGAACCGTCTGGATCAGTTGCTTCACCTGTTCGCGCAGCGACTTTGCGAAGAGTTTGCTCGACATTGGGCGCTGCACGCTCAGGGTTTTCTGAATCTCGTCCCACTCGCTCGCCAGCGTCTGCTGCATCTGAAAGCGCAACTGCTCCGTGATGACCTGAGGAATCTCGATCCCTTCTGAAATCGCGTCTTCAATATATATGGAGGCATATCCAGTTTTGATTTTATCGATATAGCGATCCTTGAGCGAAATCCCTTTCTGTAGAAGGACGCGACCCTGTCCATCGTAGAGGCTTCGCGCGAGAACCATGCCGGGCCGTAGAAGCGCAGTCGAGATTTGACGCGGCACGCAGGGTTTACCTCCCGAAGATCCAACATATTATACTGTCCATACTATAGAGGCAAATCCCTCATGTTGTCTATCCTTATTTTTACACAGCCATCCCGTACGGGCATCAGTGTGAAAACGCATAAGGAGCGCGATAAATCCCAATCTCTGTGATGATCGCCGTGATCAGATCGCTTGGCGTCACGTCAAACGCAGGATTGTATGCCGCTACGCCAACTGGTGCGATCCGCGCGCCGCGGATGACAGTCAATTCATCCTCTGGCCGTGTCTCGATTGGAATTTCCGCACCCGTCGGTGTCCGCGGATCAATCGTCGACACGGGCGCCGCCACATAGAATGGAATCCCAAAATGGCGAGCCAAAATTGCCAATCCCATCGTCCCGATCTTGTTA
This sequence comes from Ferroacidibacillus organovorans, assembly GCF_001516615.1. Classification (GTDB taxonomy): domain Bacteria; phylum Bacillota; class Bacilli; order Alicyclobacillales; family SLC66; genus Ferroacidibacillus; species Ferroacidibacillus ferrooxidans_B. The sequence continues at coordinate 41,740 of NZ_LPVJ01000020.1, forward strand.
GCCGTATCCCCGTTTGCCGCGATGCGATCCGCTCCGACAACGACTGCACGAGCCAAACCCTGCGCCATTACCGCAGCCGCCATGTTGTCGCAGATCACGGTGACGTCAACGCCCGCCTGCTGCAATTCCCACGCCGTCAAGCGCGAGCCCTGAAGATACGGTCGCGTCTCATCCGCATACACGCGCAGCGCCATCCCCCGCTCCTTGGCGAGATAGAATCCGGCAAGCGCAGTCCCGTAGCGACTCGTCGCAAGCCCCCCTGTGTTGCAGTGCGTCAAGACGCCCATGCCCTCTTCATAGAGCGTGAGCAGATGCTCTCCAATCTGCCGGCATGCCACTTCGTCCTCCGCCTGAAGCGCGAGCGCTTCTGCGCGAAGACCGCGCACGATTTCGTCCACACGAACCTCGCGCAATGCAAGCGTGTGAAACGTGTTCATCATGCGCGTCAGCGCAAAACTCAAATTCACCGCCGTCGGCCGCGAAGCGAGCAGCAGCGCATGAGCCTTTACAAGAACTTCTTCCAGTTTGTCAGCCGACTCCGAAATGTGGCGGCTCGCCTCGAGATAAAACCCAAACGCGCCAGCCAACGCAATTGCCGGCGCACCGCGCACCACCATCGCACGGATCGCCTCCGCCGTCTCGCGCGCGTCTTTCGCGTCCACGTAGACGAGTTTCTCAGGCAACTGCCGCTGATCAATCATCCTTACCTCCGCTTCCCTCAGTTCAACAGGCCGCACGTCATGCATGAAAAATCCCTCCGCATCATGATATCGAATCTCTATCATAACACGAAGGGAAGCGCTCAGTGCAGCGCAGTATCATCGCACTGCATCGCACCGCGTTATATGGCACAACGCGGTGCAGTCTGCCTAACCAAACTTGTACGTGATCCCGTGACCGCCTTTTGGATACACCCAAGAAATGTTGTGTTCAGGACAGCCGATCCGACACGTGCCGCACTCAATGCAGTTTTCAAACGCAACGGACGTCATCTTCTCATCTTCATGCCAATCGTACACATCCGCCGGACAAAAATGTGTACACTCCTTCGTCTTGCACGCAAGGCACGTTTGTTGATCGTCAATCACGAGATGCGATTTCTCATCCACTTTGAAGCGAATGGTGTACAAACGATCCGCAACACTGTTCATCCGTTGATCGCCCTCCATCCTTTGTATCCCAGCTTCAGAAGGTTCATGGAGCCACCTGTCGCGTTTTTGATCCCGCGCAGCGCCATGCGCTGCTTCTCTGCTTTCGAGACGCCATCCACCAAAAGCATCTGATACGCTGCCTCATTTACCGCATAAGGCAGTTTGTCAAACATGATCGTCGGATCGACATCGCGCAAAAGCGCGTGCATGCCCTGGTATTTTTTCAGGTCTTTATGCACAAAAGATGCGGCGATGCGACGGTCATATCCCGCGAGCCCTGCCTTTGAATAATCTCCGCGCTGGTGCGCCTCAACGATCGCCTCTCCCGCAAAGCGGCCTGATGTCATCGCGAGATTCGTTCCTTCGCGGTGCACAAAATTGACCAACTGTGCCGCGTCGCCGCAGATCACCCAGCCGTTTCCGCAGAGAGAAGGGATGCTGTGATACCCGCCCTCTGGAATGAGATGCCCCGAGTATTCTTTTGTCTCTCCACCTTGCAGGAGTCGCTTAACCATCGGGTGCGCCTTGAGGCCCTCCAGCACTTGGTAGGGTTTGATGTTCTTTTTCTTTAAATCGCTGACCATCACCCCGACACCAAGCGAGATCGATTCTTGATTGGTGTAGAGAAAGCCAAGCCCTGCCATGCCGTGCGTCTGTCCAACCAGTTCAATCGTCACACCTTCATTGCCTTCGAGATTAAACCGATCCAGGATCTTCTCTTTGGGGAGCGCGATCACCTCTTTCACCGCGAGTGAAACCTCGTCCGGCGCCCACTCGCGGTGAATGCCAAGCGCTTTGCCAAGCAGCGAGTTGACGCCGTCTGCGACGACCACCACACTCGCGTAGAGATCGCCATCCTCGCGATCCGTACGCACACCGACCACACGGTCGCCTTCCCTGATCAGTTCCGTCGCCACAGTTTCGTAGATGGCCAAAGCGCCAGCCTGCTCCGCTTTTCCCGCAAACCACTGGTCAAACTTAACGCGCAGTCCCGTCCAGCAGTTGCTCGGCTGTTTGAACGCCTCGTTGCGGTGGCCAAACGTGACGACCGACTGTTCACCGAGCAGCCACAGTCTCTGTTCGATGACTTCGCGCTCAAGCGGCGCCTCTTTCCAAAACTCCGGGATGATGTCTTCCAATTGTTTGCGATAGATGACACCGCCAAAGATGTTCTTTGCACCAGCAAATTCGCCCCGTTCCATCAAGACCACGGAGAGTCCCGCTTTGGCCATCGTGTAAGCGGCGGCGCTGCCTGCAGGGCCTGCGCCAACGACAATCGCGTCAAAATGTTCATTTGCCACGTAAAATCCCCCTTCCATCGGGCACTGCGCGCTAAACGGCCTCTCCACTGACCGCTTTGTCTGCCTTCTCACTCTGCGAAAATGGGAGACCGCGCCTTGCGATCACCGTTTTTGTGAGCGCGGGAACGATTTCAAACAAGTCGCCGACGATGCCAAAGTTTGCCACGCGAAAGATTGGTGCGTCAGGATCCTTGTTGATCGCCACGATCACGTCAGAATGCTGCATGCCGACAAGATGCTGCACCGCACCTGAGATGCCCACCGCGATGTAGAGCTTCGGGCGAACCGTCGTCCCCGTTTGCCCCACTTGGTGGTCGTGATCGATCCATCCCGCCTCGACGGCAACGCGTGACGCGCCGACGACACCGCCGAGCGCGTCGGCAAGATCCTTTAGCAGCGCAAAAGGGGCAGGCCCCCCCAGTCCTCGCCCGCCGGCGACAATCACCTCTGCATCTTCAAGGTTGACCCGGCCCATCTCGCGCAAGAAATCGAGCACTTCTGTCGCGATCTCGTCTGGATTCATCTGGGGCGAAATGCGCACAATCTCTCCGCTGCGCGAAGGATCGCGCGGCAGCGCCATGAACACACCGGCGCGCGCCGTCGCCATCTGCGGCTTATACTGCTTGCATAAAATGGTCGCGAGCATCTTCTCAGAGAATGCAGGCCGACTGGCGAGCAGCAAACGGTTTTCATCCACGTCAAGCTGCGTACAATCCGCAGTCAGCCCGGTTGGCAGATGCGTTGCAATGGCGCCGGCCAAATCGCGCCCTGTATACGTCGCACCCATCAAGACAATCTCTGGCTTCGCCTGCTCGATGACGTGAAGACACACCCTGCTGTACGGGCGCGTGCGGTAGTCTTTTAGCTCTTTGGCGTCACAGAGATACACCCGATCGGCGCCACGCTCAATCGCCTCGCGTGCGAGCGGCTCGACTTCATGCCCGATGACCAGGGCCATCAGTGGCGCGTCAAGCTTTTGTGCGAGTCGCTGCGCCTCGCCAAGCAACTGCCACGAGACGTTCTTGGCGGTTCCTGCGCGCTGTTCGACGACAATCAAAATGCCGCGATACGCAGAAAAATCCATGACAGGCTCTTCAATTTTCGGTCGACGCGCCGGTCGCGCAGACGCATCTTTCTTCGTTTCTTGGGTGTTTCCTGTTTCTTCCATTATCGATCTCACCCCGTTTGATCCGTCCGTCACCAGCCCAAGCGCGCCGGCAACTCTGTGTTCCAGAGTTTTTCAACAAGCACCGCCACCGTCTCACGCACGTCTGGCGCCTCGATCATTTCTGTGTTGACCGTGCGCGGTTCAGGAACCCACGTCTTGCTCACGATCGTCGGCGATCCGCGCAAGCCAATCTTTGCGCGATCAATATCGGGAAAGTCATTGGTGGTCCAGACGATCGGTTTGTATTTCGCGGCGCGCAGGACACCTGGGAGACTCGCCCTGCGCGGTTTGTTCAGATTTGTAAGCGCTGTCATCAAAACGGGAAGCTTGGTGCGCACGACCTCGACCCCATCCTCCAAATGGCGATGGACCGTGACCGTGCGCGCGACGGGATCGACGTCAAGCACCTTTTCTACATACGTCAACTGATCGTAGTCAAGCCGGCACGCGACCCCCGGCCCCACCTGCCCGGTATCGCCGTCAAGTGTTTGCTTCCCGCAAAAGACCATATCCACCGGTTCCATCTCTTGCGCCACCTTTTTTATGGTGAGCGCCACCACATACGAAGTGGCCAGCGTATCCGCCCCTGCAAAACCGCGGTCCGAGACGAGCACAGCCTCATCTGCGCCCATCGCAATGCATTGCTTGAGCGCTTTTTCAGCAGACGGCGGGCCCATCGAGACAACCGTCACGCGCGCGCCCATTTCATCTTTTAGGCGCAGCGCCTCTTCGAGTCCGTGCAGGTCGTAGAAATTCACGATCGCAGGCACGCCCTGGCGCACAAGCGTGTTGGTCACTGGGTCAATGCGAATCTCTCGACTATCGGGTACCTGTTTGATGCAAACCACGATGTGCATCGAAACCTACCTCCGCGTTTTCCGTCATATCGCACTGCGCCGTGTCAACGAATCCATTTGGGTACATCTGGCGATTCACGGCGGTACACAAAACGTCCCACCCTCCCTCGATATGTGAAATCGTTCACAATCTATGAGACAGCAGCGTGCGGACGATTCCCACCTTCTCCAGTATATTTCACGATAAATCTGAACGTTCCTTATATAATCAAGCAATCGTCACACCTTCTGCTACCTCGAGGTTACACCTTCCCTACGTTTGAATCAATAGTGTATGCCGATGATTTGCACACTTTTGAACATACCTGCGATCTTCAGATTTCCATTGACGTCTTAAAGCCCATTTTCATCCACACCACGTACAGTTTGGAAGTACAAGAAACGCTTCACGCGATTCCAACCCAAGGGGGATATTTTAATGAAAATTCAACATAAAAAAAGCATCATGGGTGTGACGGCGCTCTTAGCGGCAGCTGGGCTCGTACTGAGCCAGACTGGCGTATTCGCAAAAGTCACCAAACCGCACACGCATCCGCCGACCGCCCTGTCGATCGTCAAAAAAATCACCTACAGTCCGCAACTTTCCGCATTTCTTCATCTCAAGCCACAAATGCTACATCGCGATCTAAAACACCACGAATCCCTTCTAACGATCGCGACAAAGGAAAAACACACAAAGACGCAACTCTTGAGCGAATTGAGTGCCATCGTGCGCGCGGATGTCGCCAAGTCACAAAAAGCGCACCACCTGAGCGCCGCTCAAGCTGCCGACCTCGAGAAAAGCGCGGACGCGATGCTCCCGCACCTGATTGTCAATACGCAACTGGGAGCGCATAAAAATGCCGCACTTTCCGGCGGAATGATCAAAGAGGTTGCGACAATCCTGCACACAACGCCTGTCAAAGTAAGAGCGGACATGCGCGCGCACGAAACGATCTTACAGATGGCCAATGCCGCCCACGTAAAAGAATCTGTGTTGATCAGCGATCTGGTGGGCTATCGCGCAAAACACCAAAAACATCACGCGAGTACAGCCATTCTCACCAAACAGGTGGAGCGGATGATCGGCAAAAAGTTGTGATGTCCTACTGTCCTCACAATCGAGTAGGAGGGGGCGCCTAGCCCCCGACCTCTCACACCACCGTACATGCGGGTCCGCATACGGCGGTTCATG
>NZ_LPVJ01000021.1 GCF_001516615.1 Ferroacidibacillus organovorans
GCCCCTTGCGAAGCTGCCGCTCTAAGTCCTCCATGCTTGGCGTTCGCAGTGCGAACCCAGCCAACAAAACAGTAAAAATCACAGACGAAGGAATCTGAGGCTGTCTTCGTCCATCTCGCGCATGCTTGATCATTTGAGACAATCCGTATATTCTAGAAGAGTACTGGATGAACTCCCGTACCCACTGTTTCGTCACAGTGGCATCGCCTCCTTAGGATGGACCCTTTGGAGGCTTTTCGCGTTGCGTACTGCCGATTCCTGCCGGTTTCCAGTAGAAATTATATTTTTCGTATCTTTCCCGTGACCTCGCTTATTCTAGACCCAGCAAGGGGAAATTCTTCACCGCCCACTAAAGATGCGTGGGGCCTGGCGAGTGCCCTAGTAAACTTGAATGATTTACGAATGGATTCACCATTTTCCAGCATTAACTTATGTATGTCTGCATGGTCTTTATAGTAGTAACGAATTGTGGAGGCTCTCTCGTATTTTAACTCGTCGTGACTTGGAGGATAGGTGCCCAGATAAGATCTACCCTGTGTTTCAATCCATTCGACATTCCAGTTTCTAAATTTAATTCTTTCCCATACAAGGTCTAAAAAGAATTTCCCTTCAGCTAGTAACATTATTTCTTCAATCTTTGAGTCCTCATAGGGACATACATCGTCGGGTTCCTTAATTTGTCCAAGTGGACACTTAAAATATAAATATCGAGCAAGGGTATCGATGATTTCCAGCAATGATTCCTGTTTGTCCGATGCGGAAGCTGCCTGTTCACCATCGCGTGTCTTAAAAGTAGAGACATGCATTTCATAGCCGTGAATTGAGTCTCCTTTGTTCGTATTCTCCACCTGTTGTTGAATTAAACGGCATTGATCTTCGTAGAACACGAATAACATTTGAAGCTGCTTCACAACGTCATATTCCAGAAACGAAGAACCTTCCAGCCGTGTGGAATTGCTGCAGAAGTTCTTCCTAATTGCCTTAATCGCCGAAACGATCCCCACGTATATATCTCGAAACTCATGAGCATGTAAAGACTTGTCGGCTATTATTTTCTCAGCCTCCAAGCACGAACTCTCGAAAGAGTCCAATATGAAGCTGTTCGAATCAAAATTCCGGTTCATTGGTTCGGGCAAACATCCGCTTAACAATAAGCCACGTCGAAATCCCTCTGAATTATTGAGATACAACTGTGAAATCAACTGGCTCGACTGGTCGTTCTGACGCTTTCGTAGTAAAATTTTCAGTTGATCGAGTCCCACATTATCACTACCTTCATAACTACGATCTATAATTCTGTTCTCACCAGCAACGTGAGCCTTTATAATTTTAAGTTAGAGATACGGGCGAAGGAATGGCAAAACATAGGCGGCGATGTGTCCACATGAGCAGTATACTTCGATTACTCCATCTTCCTCCAATGGAGTAATATATGGACTCGGCATCAGTGACAGGTCCATATATTACTCCATTACCGTATATTGCCACTCGTAGCCCCGCAGGGCTACGAGTAGCCGATGGACAAAAGAATGGGACGATTGAACCTGCGAGCGATGCGGAACGCCTCGTCGCACCAAGGGTACCAGTCGACCGGGTTATGGGCGTGCTGAAGCAGGTATGGGGATTTCTCGTGGATGAGGCGGTTGGTGAATTTATGGCCGCCGTTGTTGGAGTTCACGGGTGAATCATCCTCTCTGGATGGATTTACCGTTAGTATACACCCAGGTGGCGGAAAGTATTTGATATGTGGGAAACAGCATAAAAAGGAGCCCCTGGTTCTGGGAAGTGAAGAACCAAGGGCCTGTTGTAGAATTATCCTGCATCTTACTGGGGGTCGTCAGTCACTAAACTGGTGGCCATGGCCTTCGAGATGTACTGCCACAACTCCTTATCCATGCCGAATTCCGCTGCTCGGTCCGGGTTCTCCGCGTAATATTGTTCAGCGGATCGCGTAATGCTAGAATCACCGCCTGTAAAGAGGTTGACGAGTTCTTTCCACCGCTTGGCCAACAGTTGTACCTCAGGACTATCAGGAGGCGTCCCCTTTTTCAGTTCTACGCGTACGTTGGCAATCAGGCTTGGCCATTCGTTCTCAACCTCTTTGATTTTCTCGGTTCCCAGAAGTTCCCCTTGTTTCTTGAGTTTCTCCATCTGCTCTGGAGTAAAATACTTCTCCGTCATTTTCATCACCTCGATGATTTTGATCCATTCCTCTCCAGTCAGTTCTCGTTGAGCTTGAACCAACTCATATAGACGCTCCAGTCGGCTCCGCAAGTCTTCCTGAATTCGGATTTGTTGAACCAATCGATCCAACTGCATTCGAATTGCTTTGTCCGGACGAAAACTGGGGTTGTCAAGCAGTTCTCCGATTTCGTCCAGAGAAAAACCCAACTGCTTCAGAGAAATGATTTGTTGCAGACGAGCGATGTCCTTTCCCGAATACAGTCTGTGACCAGCGCCAGAGTGCAAAAAGGAACAAGCAACCCGATCTGGTCGTAATGGTGCAGCGCCCGAATCGTAATGCCCGTCAGCTTCGCCAATTCCCCACTTTCCATCGTTCTTTTTCCGCCATCATCCCCTCATTTCGTGCACATTGATATTGCCGGCAAATTCATCCTACAACCTGACGTT
>NZ_LPVJ01000022.1 GCF_001516615.1 Ferroacidibacillus organovorans
TGCAACACTTTTTAGCCTGTCTGCCCAGTAAACTCAAGGCTCGTCTGGCTGCGTAGGGGTGCGAAACTTGAGTTATTTAATCCCCACCTTGTATGCTTACCTACACTGTAGCCTGTAATAATGGAGAAACCATGGAGCCCTTTGTTCGAAACCTACGGGCAAACATATATAATCCATGATTTTGAGTTTCTCGGTATGCATTAACGATTTAAAATTTTTAATGAGTTCTCCCTGCGTCCTTCTACAAACTTTCTCCATAATTTAAAGTTACCATGGTGTCAAATATGAGGAGGGATTCATCCATGAGTTGTTGTGGCGGGAGTTGGGGTTCCAAGCGCAATCAAAACCAGTCAACGCAACCGACTGGGGTAACTCAAAATTCACCCATCGACACATTGAAAATTCGTCTTGCAAAGGGTGAGATTTCGATTGAGGAGTACATGAGACTGATGGATGTTCTACAAGGGAACGATCCTCCTCAAAGTGGATCATCCAACATTCGAAAAATGTCTTGAGTCTGGCCGGGGGGTACACCCGGCTTTGCGACTTACGCATGGAACTAATACAAGGGGGGATTGTATATGAATCTATTGCCACTGGCGTATTTAGCTTGTCCTGCCATGATGTGATTTGTATGAAAGGAATATTTGGTAAGAAAAACACTGATTCGCAGACGCCTGCCCATCAAACAAATCACCAGTCTGTCGGCGGCCAGTCCGAACATGAGATTAGGGCTTTGCAATTACAAGTGGCTGATCTCATAGAGGAAAATTATCGATTGAAGCAATAGGAGCCCGACTCAGGAACGGGTGGCAAGAGTTCAGTTAAAAAAGTCCTTTACATTGCAGACGAACGAGAAGAGAAAAAAACCCTATCTTAAGCACAGGTATGTTTGCATCGAATGACTACCCATGAATCGCCGCCCCGCTTTGGCGCGGTATTTTTCAATTTCTTCGGCCACGTGCGGTAACTTCATGGTATTGCTCGATCACTACGGCTCGGTTTGTTACACTCCTTATTGGAGGAATAGCCTGCGAGCGAGGGGTCTTTCTTTCGCGAACTTCCATCGCCGTCCTTACCGCCTTGACCGTCAGATCAAATGAGTTATCTCGGTATGAAGGTCACATCACTATTTCCAATTTAACGGAAATATGAAATGCGACTTTTATTGTTCCTTTAGAAACGTACCGCAACGCGGGCAAGCATTCCAATCCGAACGTACTGTGGCGTTACATTTCGGACATCGCTGTGAATTGCTCCTCATCATCTTATAGACGAAAAACAACCCCACCAACACCATGGCTATCAGCAGAAATGCAGGGAAAAACATAGACATCGGCATCCAGTACATCATACCGACCATGCTGTAACTACTGTATCCAATGGCGGCCGTGACCAAGCAAGATAGCCCAATGATCACAAGCGCAGTAGCGATTACCCAGTCCATCCGTTTCAAGATGCGGTTCCCCCTCTCCCTTCAGTTCGTCTCAGTGGGAGCGTGAATGAAAACGTGCTGCCAATCCCTTCCTCACTCATGGCCTCGACGACACCACCATGCTGTTCAACAATTTGTCTCACAATGGCTAGCCCCAGGCCCGTACCGCCCAACTGACGCGACCTTGATTTTTCGACTCGATATAGTCGATCCCAGACAAATGGAAGTTCCGAAGCCGGAATGCCTAGTCCCGAATCTGAAATCGATATTCGAGCATGTGTCTCCTCCGGCACAATCCGAACGTCAACATATCCACCCTCTCGATTATATTGGATTGCGTTATCGATCAAATTAAAGTAAGCGTAAAACCAGACCCACCTATCGATGCGTGCGATCTCTTGAGATAATTGCCTCATGAATTCCATGTGGAGGA
>NZ_LPVJ01000023.1 GCF_001516615.1 Ferroacidibacillus organovorans
AGAGCGCGTTTTTGCGGAGGTGCTGCCTGAGCAAAAGGCGGAGATGGTCAAAAAGCTGCAAAGAGAAGGAAACGTGGTCGGCATGGTGGGGGATGGGATCAACGACGCCCCGGCGCTTGCCACTGCAGAGATCGGTTTTGCCATCGGATCGGGCACGGACGTAGCGATAGAGACGGCGGACATCGCGCTTTTGCGCGGGGATCTTTTGAGCGTAGTCACTGCGATCCGTCTCTCGAAGGCGACCATAAAAAAAAATTCGGCAAAACCTGTTCTGGGCGTTTGGTTACAATTCACTCGGTGTCCCGCTGGCCGCATTCGGGTTCATCAGTCCGGTAATCGCCGGCGCCGCCATGGCGCTCAGTTCGGTGAGTGTCGTGAGTAACTCCGTGCTGCTCCGGCGTTTTCGCTCGACGGTGTGAGTTGGGGCGTGCGCTTGTGGTCGTCTGTGAATGCATGAAAAGACCATTTGAAAGGAGGTGATGGGATGGCGGTGGCAACGATTGAGGTACAGGGGATGACCTGTCAGGGGTGTGTCAAATCGGTCACGAAGGCGCTGCAGGCGGTTGACGGGGTGACGTCGACGGACGTGAGCCTTGAGAAAAACCAGGCGACCGTAACCTATGAAGAAGGCAAGGCGACGCTTGCGGATTTGAAGCTGGCGATTGAAAATGCGGGTTATGATGTGGCGTAAGTGCATTTAAAAAACGAGGTGGGCGTGCGGGTTCTCGCGAATCTGTGCGTCCGCGTTTTTTATGTCTGCAAAACCTTATTGTCTGATAAACGAGACGTAGTTTCACGGTTACAACGTCAATCCCTTAACCATTCATGAAGCGCATCGAGGGTCATGTCGGATTGCCGCAAAATCGATTGCAGTGTACCTGGGGCAAGCTCTCTGTGCATTGGAATAATCGCGATTTTTCCATCTGGATGGCGCATTTTATGATGGCTGCCTTTTTGACCGATCGATGAGAATCCGGCGTGAGTTAAAAAGGCAATCATTTGTTTTCCGGAAACGACAGGCAAACGTGGACTCATTGCACATTGACTTCAACAGGCGCAATGATCGGAGTTGTACCAGTCGGTGCGTCGTGATCTTCGAAGTATAGCTCCAACGCCTCTTGTAGATTGTTTAGGGCATCTTCTAAGGTTTTGCCCTGGCTGGTTACTTCCACTTCAAGACAGCGAGCCACAAACCATTCACCTTGACGTATAATGGCTGAAGTCAAACGGATCGCACTCATGGAAACAGGACCTCCCAAAACGATCTTTATTCGATTCAAACTTTGTGTACGGGAATAATGCATTTTTATTATATCATGATTGGCTTAGGGTGTGATTCTAAGGTGACGATTGTCTGATAAACGAGACGTAGTTTCACGGTTGCGTTGTGTGGCACGAAAAGGGAGCGGAGGCAAGCCTATGAGCATTTTGAACCGGATTCGAACCATTTTGGCGGGCGAACGATATTGCTCTGATGAGCACTTGGAAGGTTATCACAGGATCGGGCAAGATGTGTACGTTCTTGAGATGGAGCTTTTGGACGTGACAGAGCCGCATGCAAAAGCCATTGCGCGCGCCGCGCGCTGTTTTCAAGTGATCGGGGATGCGCTTTTGCAGGATGCGCGGGAGGATGATCAGAAGCGCTCGGTGGCGAGCATCACGCATGAGCAGGCGGAGGTTTTGTACGGAAGGATTCCTGATCTCATGGTTGCCGCCAGACAGGAGGCTGCGTTTGCGGGGAGTGCCCGCGTGAGTTTGCCGATTCGACTTGGGAAACGGGTAGAATCTGGCCATACTTGTCCGTTGGAGCCTTCATGCTAAGCCATCTTTCAATGACCTAGTTCAGGTAACTTGGTCAAATAACAGCATCCATCGCAGAAGATAGCCAAGTTAAAAATATTTATGCCAGATATCGATGTGGTTACTAATAAAGGCTTCCAAAGTTGTTCGTAGAACCAACACAGGTATGAAAGGTAGGTGTTTGTTTTCTCTGACCTTGTCAAACCAGTCCACAAAGCTCGAAATCGCCTTTCTATTCGTCACTAGGACGTAGTAATCAGGTTTATGAACCATCACTTTCAGCATTTCATCGTATATTTCCGTTCTCGTAATCTTAGTTTCTGGGTTCACTGAATACTTGCACTGCATGATGCATTTCATGGTAATTGACCTAGTCGGGAATATAGACAGCTTCGCTTCATACACGCCATCCCTGCCGCCGTCAGTTCCTTCCGGCAAAAAAATATGATTGCTGAAAAGGTCTAGGTTTTTCAAAACAACGTCGCGACAAAGTTCCTCGAAGGCTTGTCCTTGTGATGAATTGCCTGGTTGCATTTTTATCTTAGACCAGTCGATAACAATTTGTGGATGTTTCACCTGATTATATCGCGCTTCATCGATTGGCTGCTCGACGACCTGACTTGGATCGAATGTAAAATTAAGTCCGGTAGCCGAGGATCGTTGTAAGTTGTCGATGGTTACTTCGAAGAAGTTGTCACCCCTAATACATACGACAACAGACAAAGATTTAACATTTTCGGTTATAACCGGATCCTTGGAGCGTGAGTGAAAAACCATTAGGGTCGGCTTGATATTGGGCATAACCGCCTGCGCAGCAGGAGTACTAGCAGAAACTGATGGTGCTAAGGACTCGGCTCTGCAGGATGCGTAGTCGAGCACATCTCCATTTACGTCGTAGAGGACGCACGGGTTATTTCGAATCTCATCCAACAAGTCTGTCAAATCGAAACACCCCCAATTACATCATCTTCGGGGCGTGTGAGTGCGAACCAAAGGATCAACTGGTCTAGTTCATTGAAGTCAGGGTCATTCAGAGATGCATATACGTTGATAAGACAATCCACTACAATGCTTTCAATTCTCTCGATCACTCGGTCTGCAGAACCGTTTCCCCGTCCCTGCAATAATGAATCTCTGAGCCTAAGGTAGATGTCGAAGTCGTTTCGGAGCCAGACTCTTGCTTGCCCATAGGTGTATCCAGCTTCAGGAATATTCGGACCCGCCATTATAAGAGTTGCTCGGTCGAGCCATCCATATTTTCTAGAATCGTGTTCTTCCTTCAAAAGACTCTCAAGACATGTTAAATATCTTAAAAATCGCTGATCAGGAAACTCATAGCGTCGTGCGGATGCAAGTATGTCAAAAGCCCTCCTTACACGATTACTTATTGCTGAATCCATCACTGTGGTTTTCCTGAGATAGTCCCCCCATGGAGTCCCAACAGGAAATTTGTCACCAGTTAAGTTCACAGGAAATTTGACTGACCCACTCCCTATTCCATTGAAAAGGGTAGTTGCAGATGTTTTTGTATTCGCCGCATACGTGTGATGACCGAGATGATAGTCGTACAAACTACGATTGTCGATTAGGACTAAAATCGAATTGAGAGTTTCCTCGATTTTTCTCCGACCGTATGTCTTCGCACGCTCTGAATCGTTAGAATCAGCGAAAATCCGCTGTACAAATACCCACACCGGTTCATCCAACGGATTCCAGCCCACCTTGTCGACACCTGATATCTTCGAAAAATACTCAGTAACAATGTTGGGGCACTTATCAGAAGGCACGATTTTGACGTCGCCCAGATCGACTTCCGCATCCACTTGTAAGTTTTTTACTGGGGCGGCTAACAACCACTCGTCTAGCTTAATTGGAGTCTTGTAGTGGTTAGTCCACTGACTATTTCGTCCTGGCAACGACACTTCCATGAAATCGTGAAACGTCCGATTAAGATCTTCGGCTTCGCTAAAAAAACCAGCACTAAGGCGAAGCAGTGCATCGTGACCATACTTGTGAAGGAATGGACGTGGAGACTCCTGATCCGGAAGGTAACTATTGTCAACATCCGCATGTTGTACGACCTTTTCAACAAGAAGTAAAATATCGTTGAAAATCTCTTCAATAAAATCAGAAACATATTTTTGCAGTCCAATGAAATTCTCACGGACTACTAACTCTATAAGTTCTTGTATCTTTAATGGCGGGATTTTTATCGTATTTAAACGGTCTTTGACACCTGCTAGAAGCTTCTGGATAATTTTGTTCGATTCATCAAACCTTTTTCCCATTCGAGTATGATACACAACATCTCTGCAAACCGAGTCCACAATTTCCACGAGAACCTTGTGTACGAAGGGTTCTCCCCCTTCGGAAACAGCATGTTTCGCCGCTTGCGAAGCCAAATCATCACGGAGGAATTCATGGGACTTTTCAACCCAAGATTCGGCATATCTTGCACTCCATGTGTCACAGTATCCCGTACAGAGCAATCGATCCCTAACAGCTAAGATGGAATGAAACAACGTTCGACCGTAGAGTGTCCTTCGTTCCTTTGTGTGAGTTGACGTAAAGTTCAGCAAATTATACGAATCATGAGCATCAATTACTTGTTTTAAAGTTAGTGTCTGCTTCGGTTTAGTTTCCTCTTCTTCTATTTTCTGATCCTGCGACGCAGGGTTTTCATAACTCGTGGATAGATCTTTAAGAAAATAGGACAGATACGCTTCCAAGACTTGAACTGTTGTAGGAAAGTCGAAATCCTTAGTGTAGGATTTAATGACCGCTTCAACGCTTCCTTCAAATTTTCTACCAAATTTTTCATCCAGAATTTTCATCCAATGAAGTGTGTCGCTACTGAGGTGTCCGTTTGATAGGCTGATACTCCTGCGGATTAATTGCTGCGATACAGCCATATCAAAATCCCTCAAAAACATCGTGATAATGCGCAAGGTCTCTTCTGAGTAGTCCAAGCTTGCAAATTTCATCGTTTTTGTCCTTTTAAACATGACAATCCCCCATACTCGCCAAATATCCTTCACTGCTCACAACAGTGATTATAATGCTGCTCCTTCATGATATCCTCGCGTAGCAGTAAAGTCCGATTGCATGACCTTCCACTATCTTGGCACAATTTCGACTGCACTTTTTAGACAACGAGATATCACTGTATTGCGAACCCATACCGACGATAAAAGTCGACCGCATCGTGCTCCGTCTCAGCAGTTAATTCGGGGGGGATTCTCCAACTTCAAGAGTTTATCAATCATTCGTCGATCGATACCACAGTTACGCTTGTGCTCATCGACCGCAATGTGAAGAATTTCGGCAGAGACTCCTTCGCCTTTGAATCCAATGATACCTAACGCCAAGCCATTGTTATTCATGAAAACATACAGTTTCGCATTGTCTTGCGATTACACTTGCTCCAAAATATTGCTGAGCTTTTTATCCGTAGCGGAACTGACTGTATTCTACAACAACTGTTTTACCCGCTCAATGGGTGTGACGTTATTCCTGTGATTAACCAACGTCAAAAACAACACCCCTTTCCTTAGCAACCAAGTCTTTTCTGTCGCAAAACTGCCCGAAATCTGAACAATCCTATCACATTTTCACGATTTGTTTGAGCGTATAACGGCAGGTTCCAATCAGAATCTTACGGTGCCTCGTACCACTTGTCAGCGCTCATCCTCGACATTCAATCCCAATTCCTGTGCCAGTTTTTCTCGACCCATCGCCGTGACAACAATGGATCGTCGGACGGGACCTCTGCGGATCCAGTCTAGTTCCAACAGGCGTTTTGTCACCGCTAGCGCGATAGGTCCCGCCATGTGATGAACCCGTTCGGTCCAATCTACATGCCTAGGAACGGAGGCTCCGTGTTTTTCGACGACCTTTTCCGCGATTCCAAATGTCTCAAACCACTTCGCACCGAGTGGGGTTACGATATACCCGTCTTCTCGGTCCGCCAAGTATCCCTTGTTTCGCAAAGCGTCCGTGAACGCGACGCCAAATCGACCCGCAATGTGGTCGTAACAGGTCCGTGCGAAACAGAGTGCGGTCGCTTCAGTCGATTGGCGCAGGGAGCGTACGGGCGTGGGTGGGGACAGGGACGATATGGACTCGAGTGCCTTCGCTACGTCGGGACCCGCCAGTCGATAATACCGATGACGTCCCCATGCCTCCATGGTGAGGAGTCCTCCGGCCACCAATTTTGCAAGATGATTGCTGGCCGTTTGTGGTGACACGCGGGCCAGTTTCGCGAGTTCTCCTGCAGGAAGAGCCTGCCCGCCAAGGAGCGCCATGAGAATCGTTGTTCTCGTCACATCTCCAATGAGCGACGCTACTGTCGTGACATTGCCGTACAGAGTCATCCAATGAACCTCCCATGCGCTCTTTGATTGCAGTGTACCATCGCAACACTTCGATGCTACGTGAAATTTCTGCATGATACGATCATCCCGCTTTGGACACACAAAAGGGGATTATCGAATGACAGGCGGACTGAACACAGAAAAAACCCATCCATTGGCCGTGAGCGACTTATTTGTGGTCATCATTGCAGGCATCGGGCTATTGCTCTCCACACTCGATACCGGAATTATCAATGTAGCGCTTCCCACGCTGGTGCACGTGTTTCACTCGTCTCTGACAGCCATGTCTTGGACGATCACGCTGTACACCCTCGCACTCACGGGCACCATTGTCCTCTTTGGTCGCCTCAGCGATCGCTATGGACATTTGACCGTATACGTCCTCGGTCTCATTCTCTTTGCCCTGTCGTCCATGCTGTGCGGCATCGCACAGTCGGTGCCAGAAATCATTGCCTTTCGTGTCCTACAGGGGATTGGCGCGGCTATGCTCCAAGCCACGTCCGTCGCGCTGATCACCACGATCATTCCGGAGAGCAGACGTGGACCTGCCCTTGGCACGCTTGGGATTCTCCTCGGGCTAGGTCCTGTGCTCGGACCCAGTGTCGGCGGCACCATTCTTTCGATGGTCAGTTGGCGCTTTATTTTCTTCATCAATCTGCCTATCGTCGCGGTCGCGCTCTTCGGCTGTAGGCGGTTGAAGCGGATCGTCCGAGATAAGCGTCAGCATATCCATCTCAATGTGGCAGGAAACGTGCTATTGTCGCTCTTTTGCTGAGCATGATATTAAGTCAAGAAAGTAGACACGATAAACAGAGACGATTGATCATTTTAAATCCTTGGTTAGGGTCGATCCACCTTCTGTGGTTTCGACACAGAATTCATTTTTTTTAATATCCTGATCCAGATGTCCAGGACAAGAACATCCCTTAACATTCTCACCACATTCTTCGTTAGAAAGTCCGCGCTTCGTACATCCTTTCATCGTGATGCGGTGATACATAGCCAATCGACGAATGGATTTTCTAACGATTGTAAAAAACTTCGATTGAGTGCCCGGAGTGGACATGGATCCAGAGTTTGGCCCTATCGGAATCTCTCGGACGGTGGTGAGGGAATGTTATTTGAATGGGTGAGGCAGTCGTGGCTCAGATTATCGATCCATCACGGAACTGCAATTATGAAGCCACTATGGATTGGGATCGCGTTTATCGCATTTGCCCTTGTGGCGGCGCTGTTTGACATTCGGGAACGGCGAATTCCAAACGTCCTGAACCTGTTTGGACTGGGGCTCTTTTTGGCGTTGATCTTTGCCAAGGTCTATAGCACGGCGGCCAAAAAATACGTGGTTCGATGGCTACCAACCGACACCAAGAAAGGGACTGCCATAGTGGTTTTCGTCCACGTGTCGTCGATCCTCCTCTGTGCAGTGATGTCTTTATTCTGAAAGTTAATAGCTTCTTGGAAGGAGGTCTCTTCATGCGATTGCCTGATGCGTCCAACTGATATCTGACTCTCCGGGCGCGGGAGGGATATTCGCCCTATACAGTAAAGGCGTACCGTGTGTAGCATCGCCTGTTGATAAAAGACATCGGTGACGTCGAGATTGACACTGTCACCTTGGAACAACTGCGGGAACATCTGCAGCAGCACATGCATTTGAAAGCGAGCAGTCTCGGGCATAATGTACGGGCCATCATGAGTTTGTTCAATTCAAGTGGTTGGTGGAAGAGGATCTCCTCGTGCGCAATCCGACCATGAAGTTGAAGGAACCGAAGCTTGGAGAATGTGTGTGTGCCAAAGGCACTCACCATCGATGAACTAGAAATGCTGCGGGATTCTTGCACCAGTGTCTTGGAGCATGCGCTCGTGGAATTTTTCTTCGCCACGGGATGTCGGGTGGGGGATATTCACAAACTCGACCGCAGTGCAATTGATTGGCAGCGTGGCTGTGTGAATGTGATAGGGAAAGGAAACAAAGAACGAGAGGTGTACTTCGGCTCGAAGGCCCGCATATGGCTTCAACGGTATTTGAATCATCGTGGTGATAAGGATGCGGCGCTGTTTGTAACCGAGAGGAAACCGCACCGGATATCGATTCATCAGATTGAGTATATTTTCAATCGGATCGCGAATCGATCCGACTTGCAAACCAAGATCAGCCCCCACAAACTTCGCCATACCCTCGCAACCGTATTGCTCAATCAGGGCGCACCCCTCGTTGCCGTGCAGTCTATTTTGGGCCATGAGAAACCGGAGACCACGCAGTTGTACGCATCCCTCAGTGGCACCGTACGCCAACAAGCATATCAGCGATATTTCGTGCAGTGATGAATGTCTGCAAAACCATTCGTCGCCGTGTATACTGAGGGAAACGATGCTAGGAGAGCGCGGGAAAACTGGCATTGAGCGATCCGCACACGGGGACTTTTATGCAGATATATTGCATGATCATGCGAACCGAGCGAGTCGGCTTACGCCGATTTCGGGCAGTTTAGTGCAGCACGGACAACGAAAATTTGGAGCGCAAACAGGATATATAAATAAAACGACGAATTCAATTAATGGAATACGCAATGTCAGGAGGGTTTATGTGCAAGTACCTTCGATTTTTGATGCGGTTGTTATCCTAGGGGGAAGTCTGCCCTTATTCGGGTATTCAATTGCATACAAAGATCAGGGAATCGTACAGCGTTCTGACTAGCTACGCCAGTTAAGGCGTGTTGAAATCGGAATACAAAGCACCTGATCACGTGGTCAGGTGCTTTTTTGCGTTGAAAAATGACCGAAGGGAAGATCATTCAATGAAATTCAATACAACAATCTTGAAAAACAGAAACTTCTTATCTTACTGGAGCGGTGGACTAATTTCAGAACTTGGAGATGCCATGTTTTTGCTGGCACTCAATTGGATGGTGGTTGAGAAAACAGGTTCGGGATTAATTTTAGGAACCATCATGGCGTGTATTTCACTGCCTCAAATTTTACTCGTCACGATTGGTGGTGTGGTTGCAGATCGCTTGAATCCGAAATGGGTCATGATTGCATCGGATGCTGTACGCGGACTGATAATGGCGTTTCTGCTGGTGATGAGCTTTCGCGGTGTGGTGCCGATTTGGACGTTGTTTGTGATGGCAATTGTGTATGGCTGCATGGATGCGGCATTTTTCCCTGCACAATCGGCATTTCAACAAAGACTTGTTTCTTCAGAGCAATACACGCAGTCCTTCGGACTCTTGATGATTGGTTTTCAGGTGGCAGCGATTGCAGGACCTGTTATTGGCGGTACGTTGATTTCCAAATGGAGTTATCAACTTGTCATTGCAGCCAACGGACTTTCATTTATTTGTTCGATTCTGCTTCTGCTCTTGGTTAAACCGATTCCCATCGATTCCGATGACGAAGAAAAAGACAAATTATCATTTTCATCCGACATCCAAGTCGGAATTCGATATGTACTGAAGAATCATCTGATCTTAACGACATCCTTAAGTGCGTTCTTGGTCAATGCGTGCGTGCAAGCCACATTCATTGCAATGCCGTTCTTGGCAAAACAAGCTCACCTGGGTGCACAAGGATTTGGCTTGATGAATATGGGCATTGGAATCGGTGGTGCTCTCGCAGCTCTCTTTTTTGCTTTCATACGGATTCAAAAGCCAACACCAAAAATGACCTTGCTTGCTTGTTTCTTCGAAGGGTTTGCGTTTCTTGGACTCGTCGTTGCAAGGGACCTATGGTTGCTTATTGGTACGATGCTCGTCATTGGCATTATGGAAGCTGTCGTGAACACAATTGCTCCAAGTGTAAATCAAAAAATCATTCCGCCACAACTGATTGGGCGAGTCATTAGTTTTATGATTGTTTTAATGTCGGGATCGGAACCGCTGGCACGTGCATTTTCAGGATGGATGATTCAATGGTCAGGAGTAACGGTTTTGTTAATTTGTACGGGCATTCTTGAAATTGTCGTAGCTGTGATCGGCTATTTCATGCCTGTTGTCCGAAATTATGGCTTGGAACAGCCCCCGATCGAATCCTATGATTGATGAAAATCACAGCACAGGGGACATCCTTTGGGGTGTCCTGTTTTACTTTCTATGGTTTATATCCTCAAATGTCGAGTAGCAAATCTATTGCAGTATGGTGCGAAACTGCAGTAGCCGTCTCCGGTTGACGGGTGTATGATTATACAGGCACGCATGGAGACGCTTACTGCCGTTTCGAGCAATGTTCAATAGTGATTCACTGAACGTAATCGGTATATTTAGTTGAATTCGGAGGGGAAATGAATGTCTACAAAGGTAGCTATAATTACAGACATCCATGGCAACAGCCCCGCATTACAGGCTGTGTTGAAGGACATCGACAGTCAGTCTGACATTGAGCACATCTACTGCTTGGGAGATATGGTGGCAATCGGACCTGACACTGATGAGGTCTTGGTTGCATTGTTCGAGCGAGAAGATGTATCCATGATCACCGGAAACCATGAAGATGCGGTGTTGGCAATTTTTCGAGGTCAAGAACCAGCGTCCCGTGACGAGGAGCGAGCACACCACGAGTGGATTGTCGAGAACACCGATGAAGCCTTACTTCGAAGCCTGTTGGACTTGCCCCGTTCATTAAGAATTGAACACGAAGAGAAGAGCCTGTTATTGGTCCACTACCACTTAGATGCCGCTGACAACTTCCTGCCAATTGACCGAGACCCTTCAGCGGATGAGCTGGATACAATCTACAATGGAGACAAGGCTGACATAGTGTGCTTTGGACATCATCATCCCGTTCACTTCTTCAAGTCTGCCACAAGAACATATCTGAATCCTGGCTCATTAGGGTGTTGTGACCGCCCTGTAGCTCGATACGCCATTCTGGACATCGACTCGCAGGATATTGCAGTTGAAATGAAAGAAATCCCATACGATAATCGCCAGTTTCTTTTGTCGTATGAGCAATTAGGGGTACCTGCAAGGGATTTCCTGCTCATGGCGTTCCACGGCAATCAGCACATGGGTATCCATGAAGAAGAGTCATAATGCTTGGGTCGCCTCTTTGTGTATGAACATGCATGTGTGTTGAGGAAGTCCTTATGGCGATCTTGGGCAGGAAAGTTGAAGAACGAATCAAATTAAATCGGGTGATGAAAATGGGCATTAGCAGCAAGATAGAAGTGGCTCCGCCATTGACTCAAGATGATCAGGAATGGCTCAGGACCTTGTGGCTGAGTGAGTGGGGCGGAGAAACAATGGTATCCAAAGGTAAAACCCATTACTTTCAGGATTTAGACGCCGTGATTGCTTGGGCTGATGATGTTCGAGTTGGGGCGGCAACCTATAATCTTGAGAATGATGGATGCGAACTGATGAGTATAAATGCCATAGTGGAAGGTTTAGGCGCAGGGAGTGCCCTGATTTCGGCAGTCGAACAAGCGGTACATAAGGTTGGAGTAGGTCGCATTTGGCTTATCACTTCGAATGATAACTTGGATGCATTGAGATTTTATCAACGACGTGGATACCGAATAACTGCCGTATATCCCGACGCAATTGACGAGGCAAGGAAGCTCAAACCGACGATTCCACAAATCGGGTATTACGAAATCCCAATTCACGATGAGGTTGAACTTGAAAAATTTCTTTAAGTCTTCTTCAGGTAACGGGTGCACATCTGCAATAGCGGTGTGTCTCGGCTTGTGTATGAATATACAGAACCTATGCGTGACACCTTGCGGCAGATAAGAGCAGTAAGGATACAGAATATTACAAACGAATGGAGAGTGGTTTAAATGCTAGCTACTGAGCTTGCTATAATTAATTTTCGAGAGGTTCGTCGCAGAAGCATAATTGTATGGAGGAGTGTTCCTTCAGATTTCCTAAAATGGAAGCCTGACGACTCAGCTCTAACAATTGGTGAAGTCATCCGTCATGCATGGTCTACTCAGAAATATTACTACGAGTCGATTAAACTAGGACAATCTGCGCCAGTAACACATGACGAGTTCGATGACATTCCAGTAACGAGTATCGAAGAGGAAATTTCACTGTCAGTACCATACTTCGAGGATTTCCTAAACTACGTCCGGCAATTACCAAATAACGAATTGGAAAGTCGAATGATTGACCGTTCGGACGTTGGATATATACGACCATTAGGAGATTTTCTTTGTCGAATTGCGTACCACGAGTCCATTCACACTGGTCAGTTACTTCAATACCTTCGGTCTGCTGGTCTAGACCGTCCAGATATTTGGGACTAGACAGCTTCCCGCATTTTATCAGTTTCACTTGTGTCATTACGGTTGCAATAAGGCTGTTCACGTGGCTAGAAAAAAGGGAGGAGTCTATTGGATATCAAAATGTGAATTCTGGGAATCAAGATTTATCGATGGCTGACGATGTAGTTGACTCTATAGCTGATATCCCCATGGATTTTCTTGATTTACTGTGACCCTTAGCCCGAGTTGTTGTATGGAAGGAGGAACGCCTTTTGATTGTAGCTTTTTGGGATTTGGATGGAACTATTCAAGACAGCGAGCCATTAGCAAGAGAAGGAACTTGTTACGGATTTCAACAGATACTTGGTAGAGAACCAACAGAACAAGAATTTGCTCAACTTATCGGGCGTCCTGTACCCATTGTTTACAAAGAATGGTTCGATGATGAGTTAGCATTAAAAATTCTTGATACAGGAACACGTTTTTACCAAGAACACTCGATCAAATTCGTTGTTACCCTGGAATTCCAGATTTGCTCACTCTGATGAAACTGAGAGGTCATAAAATGGGAATTGTTTCGTCAAAGTGGCGATTCCATGTGATTAGTGAGCTGCAATCAAAGAAGCTGGATATGTTCTTTGACGTTGTCGTAGCCCAAGAGGACACATCACGACACAAGCCATACCCTGATCCACTTCTTCTTGCAGCGCGCAAATTGCAAGGAAATCCAGCAGATTGCGTATACATTGGCGATCAACCATCAGACGTTCAGTCAGCAAGAGCAGCAGGTATGATCAACATCGCTGCACTGTGGGGAGACGGGAAGTTTGAACGTATACAAACAGCGTCTCCAAATATCATGGTTCAAAATCCAGTGGAGGTTCTCAATTTCGTATCACAACTAAAGAGATAGATTTAACTGAGTTGCCATTGAATTAAAGATAAATGTAATAAACTTACCATAGGGAGAGCCCGATAATGGCAATTTACTCGACAATTTTATTTGATTTGGATGGAACGCTTACAGATCCTAAGGAGGGAATCACCAAATCAGCCCAATATGCCTTGTCTAGACTTGGGATCGATGAACCTGACCTCGAAGAGCTTACATCGTTTATCGGACCGCCTTTGCATGTCAGTTTTGAACAGTTCTATGGTCTCGGTCCCTCAGAAGTAGAACGAGCCGTGATGTATTATCGACAAAATTATAAGGAAAGCGGGATATATGAGAACGTAATTTATGACGGAATTCCAGAGTTACTTAAGTTTTTAAAGGATAAATCTAAGCAGTTAGTTATAGCCACTTCAAAGCTTACTGTATTTGCGGAGCAGATACTCGTTCATTTTGAAATTGATCAGTACTTCGACCATGTTGTTGGAAGTAATCTTGATGGGTCTCGGTCTAACAAGGCGGAGATAGTTGAGCATGCTATAAGAAAATTCAACGGTTCTCCGAAGTCTGATTTCATTATGGTCGGAGACCGTAAACATGACTTCAT
>NZ_LPVJ01000024.1 GCF_001516615.1 Ferroacidibacillus organovorans
TGGATTCCTTCTTCCTTTTTTATCATTCTGTCCAGAATTACGAGTTTGTTGACTTCACTAAAATGATACTGCTCCAAATGGCCAGTGTCGAATCTTGATCAGAACTCGTTCCGATACGTATATGCATGAATGGGTTCCCTTTCCCTTTCCCTTTCCCTTTCCCATTTAAACCCGTGTCAAAAAATGAAGCTATGTCACTTTGGGCAAGGTTATCGTGACTGTTGTCCCGACCGCTACCTTGCTATTTACTTCGATTGTGCCACCATGATCTTGAATGATTTTTTGGCTCACCATGAATCCTAACCCGATACCATTTGATTTGGTCGAAACGAAGGGTTGTCCTAATCTCAAAAGTGTGTCAGACTGTATCCCCTCCCCCTCATCCGCAAACGTGACGACAACCCGATCACATGAACCAACAAGCGAGATCTGGAGATTACCTCCTGATTTCATGGATTCGATCGCATTTTTCATCATATTGATGAATACCTGTTTCAACTGATTGGAATCACAGTATACAAACAATTCATCTTCCTCAAAGTCTGCCAACAAGCAAACATTGCAGAGCAATGCTTGCGCACAAAGTAAAACCATGACCTCTTCTAAAACTTGTTTTAACAGATGTACTCTAAACTCGATAGCCTGCGGTTTGGCCAGCATCAACATCTCATGAAGGATCATTTCGATACGCTGCAACTCCGATTGAATGATCTCGGAATATTTTCCACCATTCTCATCCGTGAGCAACTGCATAAACCCTTTAAGGGATGTCAAAGGATTCCGAATCTCGTGAGCGAGACCTGCAGCCAATTGTCCAACTGCAGAGAGTGTCTCCGAGCGAACCATCGTATCCTCTGCCAACTTTCGCGACGTTATATCCTGCACGATTCCAAAGAGACGTAGAGGGGTTCCCTTTGAATCACAAAGCTTCATTGCAATCGAGTGCACCACATGAATGCTTTGATTCGCATGAACCAAACGAAACTCAATATCCATGAACTCTTCGGGTAGGGAAAATTTTTCCTTCACGAATGCAGAATCCTCTGGATGAATGAACGAATAGATTTCCTCTTCTGTCGGAGTTGAATCGTCTTGCGAAATCCCCCAAATTCGATACATTTCATTGGACCAAAACAGTTCTCCACTCTGCAGATCCTTATCCCAATAACCCAGTCCCGCGATCTTCTGCGCGAGTTTCAATCCTTCTTTACTGCGTCTCAAATCCGACTCAATGATTTTGCGTTCTGTGATATCTCGACCAATGCCAATGACACCTTTGATGGATCCGTCCGTATCTCTCTGAATCGAGCAAACCGTTTCAATCCAAATATAATATCCCGCTTTATGTCTTCATGAGTTATGCAGTTGTCCCCAATAATTGGGTATTGGTAGGTTCAAACCATCTCATTTCCATGAGTTATGCAGTTGTCCCCAATAATTGGGTATTGGTAGGTTCAAACCTCATTTCCAGTTTCGTTGGCCAAAAATCGCGTATAAGTCTTGCAAATTTCTTTGCGGGTGTGTCAAGATCAATCAT
>NZ_LPVJ01000025.1 GCF_001516615.1 Ferroacidibacillus organovorans
TACGACCGTTAAGCCCTCCAGCGCCGATGGTACTTGGACCGCAGGGTCCTGGGAGAGTAGGACGTTGCCAGACAACACAGAGCGACACCTCAGGGTGTCGCTCTTTTTCTATGACGTCTCGCTTTGACGGCTCCCAATGATCTGCTCGATGAGATAATGCGGAAATTCGCGTATAACTAAGGTACATAGTCGCTTCATCATCAAGGTTTCAACAGATGAGTCTTCGCCGACAAGTGATACCCACTCCTCGGCTTCATAGCGGGCGATCATACTGGCATGAAAGAGCAAACACGTCCAGATGAATGGCTCTGGAAGAAAAGGGATTTCGTGATGGATCGCGGGTGGAATAAAGACCGTATTGCCTATCCCAAGAGTTTTGAAAGTTCTCCTGCAACGCAGTGGATGCTCGATTTGCTGCAATTCGTGATTTCTTACTAATGATTCATTCTGTGCAAAACGGACTTCAGACGGGCAGGTCTCACACGAATCACTTCTGCCATTCTGTATAAAGAGAATCTCGATTTCTTCTTGGGTCATCTGGCATCGTTTAGGCAGATCCGCAGCCAATGTAAACTGGGTGCCAAAAACGCTGTCTTTGCTTTTTCGCTCGATTGCATAGGGAGATGTCCGGCGCGAGCGATTCATGATCAGTTGCAGATCGTCCACCTCTGGGATACAACCCCATAGTTCATCAATTTTAAATGCGCAGTCTTGTTCAGCTTTTAAAAGAGGCTTTAGATTAACCGAATCAAAGGTCATGAGCCAGTCCAGCATGGCTCCCCTACGTTTTAAGTAAATGCGATCACGCCAATACTCTTGGTTTGTCGTTTTTTTTCGCGCTGTGCTTAGTCCGTGTTGCGTGGAGTTTGTTGTCTTTGATGTTCTGTGGTGAAGCAGAACGATGGCCTTGGTGTAGTTGAGTATTCCATAGTAGAGAAGGAGGGGGCGAAGTGCGATTGTACCTCTCTCTGCCTGGACAAAATAGGTTCTGCCCATCCTTAACAACGATGAGAGTCGATACGACACGTCCATGCGTTCCTCTCGTTTTATGCGTTCATTGTCTTTTAGAAATACGCGTGCGCCTGCAGGCAGTTCCAAGGTGGAGAGTAGATCTGGAAATTCAAAAGGAACATTTAATTCCATACGGTTGACACCACTCCATACGCTCGTTAGACTTACTCGTAATATCCGCCAGTGTACGCGTGTGGTATACAAAGAATAGGAGGGTTTCTTGTGCCATTTGACGCACAAAAGTTTTCCATAGAGGGACTGACATTCGACGACGTGCTGCTTAGACCTGCAAAATCGGATGTTCTTCCAAGAGATGTGGATACGTCCACACGTTTGACACGCAAGATTCGTTTAAATATTCCCCTCATGAGTGCCAGCATGGATACAGTCACGGAGTCCAAATTGGCGATTGCCATCGCGCGTGAAGGTGGCATTGGTATCATCCACAAGAATTTGACGATTGAACAACAGGCAGAAGAGATCGACAGGGTGAAGCGCTCCGAGAGTGGTGTAATTACAGACCCCATCTATCTGACTGCAGATCATCAGATCCACGATGCTGAAGAAATTATGGCGAAATATCGCATTTCTGGGGTACCCATTGTCGATGAGAACATGAAGCTGATCGGTATCCTTACCAACCGCGATTTGAGATTTGAAAAAAATTATTCACGTCTCATTGGTGATGTAATGACACGAGAGCGTCTCGTGACAGCCCCGGTAGGAACAACACTTGAGCAGGCAAAAGAAATTCTACAACATCACAAAGTTGAAAAACTCCCCATTGTTGATGAACATAACACCTTAAAAGGGCTCATTACGATTAAAGACATTGAGAAGGCAAAACAATTTCCGCTTGCGGCAAAAGACAGCCAAGGGAGATTGCTGGTAGGCGCCGCCGTCTCTACAGGTTCAGACGCTTTTGGGCGTGTGAGGGCGCTTTTAAAGGCGGGGGCGGATGTAATCATTGTGGACACGGCACACGGACACTCCACAGGTGTTCTTGAACTTGTTCGCAAGATGCGCGCAGAATTTAAAGACATGAACTTGATTGCCGGAAACGTGGCAACGGCAGAGGCTACAAGGGACTTGATTGAAGCTGGGGCGGATGCGATCAAAGTGGGCATTGGTCCAGGATCGATTTGCACAACGCGTGTCGTGGCAGGAATCGGTGTTCCACAAGTCACCGCAATCTATGAGTGTGCACAAGTCGCTCGCTCCTATGACATCCCTGTCATCGCAGACGGTGGTATCAAATATTCGGGGGATATCACAAAAGCGATTGCTGCAGGGGCGAGTGTCGTCATGTTAGGGAGTCTGTTTGCGGGTACTGAGGAGAGTCCTGGCGACCTGGAAATTTTCCAGGGTCGGAGTTTTAAAGTGTACCGTGGCATGGGGTCAATCGGTGCAATGAAATCCGGAAGTTCTGATCGCTATTTCCAAGATCAGCAGAAAAAACTCGTTCCAGAAGGAATTGAGGGACGCGTTCCGTATCGCGGACCGCTCGCGGATACGGTGTATCAATTAGTTGGTGGGTTGCGTGCAGGCATGGGGTATTGCGGTACTCGCACGATTGAGGAACTGCAAACAAACACCCAGTTTATTCGCATCACCAGTGCGGCACTACGTGAAAGTCACCCGCACGATGTGCATATTACAAAAGAGGCTCCTAATTACAGCGTCTAGTCAATCTAGCGCGTTGGTTGGCGTACTCTACATTATCCTCATGATAAGTCTCAAACAGGGGCGTGTAGAATGGAGATCTTTGCACACCGAGGAGCAAGTGCACATGCGCCTGAAAATACAATGGCCGCATTTGTGGAAGCCTATAATCAACGTGCAGATGGAATTGAACTGGATATTCACAGCGCGGCGGATGGAACCTTCGTCGTGATCCACGACGACACAGTTTTGCGCACGACGAGGGTGTCAGGTACAGTTGCGCAACTCACGTATGAGCAATTGAGGCATCTGGACGCAGGTGCATCATTTGGCCCTTCGTTTCGCGGCGAGCGCATCCCAACGCTTGCAGAAGTTCTTGATTTTGTGAAAAGCACAGCGATGAAAGTAAATATTGAAGTAAAGGGAGCGAGCGTCTCTGAGGAGCGGTTGCTCGAATTGATTCGCGAATACGGAATGGTTGATCGTACGATTGTTTCATCGTTTTCTTGGAATGTGTTGCGAAAGATTCAAGCGCTGGGGTATGGGATTGAGGTTGCACCATTGTGTAGTGAAATTCACGTTATGACGCCTGATGAGGCGTATGCGCGTGGGTTTAAGGCGATTCATCCTCATTTTCGCAGCCTGTCCCCCATGTACATTCGCCGGGCGCTTGAACTTGGGATTGCTCTTCGCCCATATACAGTCAATCGCGCAGAAGATGTATCTGCACTGTATCGGCTGGGGACACATGCGATTATTACAGATGATCCACAAAAGGCACGCCGTGTTGTTGAACAGATGCACTCCGGATAGCGTGAACAATATGCTATACTCTAGTCAATGAATTGGCTCATAGAGATGAACGAGGATGTGCGTAAGATATCTTGCGACACCACATTTCTAATCGACCAAAGGGAAAAATGAATGATGATGGAGAGAGGCAGGAATAACTCATGACCGTAATTGGTTCAGACCGCGTCAAGCGTGGCATGGCTCAAATGCAGAAAAATGGCGTTATCATGGATGTCATTAACGCGGAACAAGCACGCATCGCTGAGGCGGCAGGTGCAGTGGCTGTCATGGCGTTGGAGCGCGTACCAAGTGATATTCGCGCTGCAGGCGGGGTGGCCCGCATGGCAGACCCAACCATCGTCGAAGAAGTCATGAAGGCAGTCTCGATTCCTGTCATGGCAAAATGCCGTATTGGACACATTGTTGAGGCGCGCATTCTTGAGGCGATGGCGGTTGATTACATTGACGAGAGCGAAGTTTTGACACCGGCTGACGACAAGTTTCATATCAACAAGCGGGAGTTTACGGTTCCGTTTGTGTGCGGCGCGCGCGATCTTGGTGAAGCGTTGCGCAGAATCGCGGAGGGTGCCTCGATGATTCGCACAAAGGGTGAGCCGGGCACTGGCAATATTATCGAAGCGGTGAAACACATTCGCACAATGCGAGCACAGATTCGCAAGGTTACCGCGATGTCGGAAGATGAACTCGTTGCTGAATCCAAAGCGATGGGCGCGCCGTATGAACTCTTGCTCGATATCCACCAAACTGGGGAACTTCCTGTTGTAAACTTTGCGGCAGGCGGCGTCGCGACACCGGCTGACGCTGCACTTATGATGGAACTTGGCTCAGATGGCGTTTTCGTGGGTTCGGGAATTTTCAAATCGGAGAATCCCGAGAAATTTGCCCGCGCTGTGGTTGAGGCGACCATGAATTTCCAGGATTACGATCTCCTTGTGCGTCTCTCAAAAGACCTGGGGACGCCAATGAAAGGGATCGAATTGTCCACGCTTGCCAATAATGAACGCATGGCAGAACGCGGTTGGTGACGGTCGATGGAACGTGTAGGTGTACTTAACGTGCAGGGAGCGGTTCGCGAACATGCGGATCATCTAAGACGCGTGGGTAGTGAGGTAGTGCTTGTCAAACATCCAGAAGACCTTCAGGCGATTGATGGGCTGGTCATTCCGGGTGGAGAGAGTACAACCATTGGAAAACTCATTCGCAAGTATGGCCTCTATGACGGCATTCGAGAGCGTATCGAAGGTGGAATGCCGGTTTTTGGGACGTGCGCGGGATTGATTCTTCTTGCAAAAAAAATTGAAGGCAGCGATACGACTCATCTCGGTGTGATGGATACCGTAGTCGATCGCAACAGTTTTGGACGTCAGCGTGAGTCTTTTGAAGCAGACTTGCCGATTTCCGAGATTGACGGTGATGCGTTCCCGTGTGTCTTCATTCGAGCGCCGCACATTGTATCAACGGGCGCGGATGTGAGTGTATTGGCCACATATGGAGAAAAAATTGTGGCCGCGCGTCAAGGCAATCGACTGGTGACAGCATTTCACCCGGAGTTGTCGGATGATTTACGTATGCACGCGTACTTTTTAGACATGGTTCGCAAAACCAGTCAGCCTGTTTAAAGTGAAATAGAACCTTTTGATGAGGAGGCAGCCGAAGGGCTGCCTTTTTTGCGGGGAATTGCCCGTCAGACGGGAGTATGGTATCTTTTGGGTTACTGGATATCGATAAACATGGGAGTGGTTTTTGTGTTGGATGCGAAGCTTTTGCGACAAAACCCAGATCGAATGCGACAGGCATTGTCAAGAAGGCGCGAGTCTCAAGAAACCATCGACATGTTTGAGCAATTTTTAGATGAAGATCGAAAATGGCGCGAATATGTTGCGGAAACTGAACAGTTAAAAGCGCATCGAAACACAGTTACTCAGCAGGTGGCGCACGCGAAAAGAACCGGAGAAGATGCACAAGCATTGATTGAAGAGATGCGCGTGGTGGGCGATCGAATTCAGGCGCTTGATGCGCAAATTCGAGAAGCGGAACAGGTTATCGCTGATTGCCTCTTGCGGTTGCCGAATCTTCCGCACGACAGTGTGCCAGAAGGCGTAAGCGAGGAGGACAATCCCGAACTTCGGCGGCATGGAGAAATTCCATCCTTCTCCTTTGAACCAAGGAATCACTGGGATCTTGGACAACATTTGGGGATTCTTGATTTTGAGCGCGCGGCAAAGGTCAGTGGCTCCCGATTTGTCATTTATAAGGGATTAGGGGCGCGTTTAGAGCGAGCGCTTATGAATTTTATGATTGATATGCAGACGGGCCGCGGCTATGAAGAAATATGGCCACCCTATTTGGTCAATCGAGCGAGCATGGTTGGAACGGGCAACCTGCCAAAGTTTGAAGACGATGTTTTTCGGGTCGCGGATGAGGATTTTTTTCTCATTCCAACAGCTGAAGTACCCGTAACGAATCTCCATCGAGATGAAATCCTCGCAGTTGAAATGTTGCCGATTAATTATGCCGGATTCAGCTCAAGCTTTCGCTCAGAGGCGGGCTCTTCGGGTCGTGATACTCGTGGACTGATTCGACTTCACCAATTTCAGAAGGTGGAGTTAGTGAAATTTACTACCCCCGAGAGTTCTTATGAGGCGCTTGAGGCGATTGTGGCGGATGCGGAAGCTGTGCTGCAGGCGCTTCGACTCCCTTATCGCGTGATTGAGATCTGCACAGGTGACCTTGGGTTCAAAGAGACGAAAAAATACGATCTTGAGGTGTGGCTCCCCGGCGCAAAGACCTATCGGGAGATTTCTTCTTGTAGCAATTTTGAAGATTTTCAGGCGCGCAGGGCAAACATCCGCTTTCGCCGAACGGAGAAGAGCAAACCAGAATTTGTTCATACGCTGAATGGATCGGCACTCGCGCTCGGACGCACGATGGCGGCGATCCTAGAGAATTATCAGGATGAGGATGGTACGATCCGTGTCCCGGAAGTCCTGGTTCCTTATATGGGTGGCGTGCGACGTATAGAATGCGCCGATATGAACATCTAAAATGAATACGGCGTTTGCACTTTGGGTGATGGCTGATGGGGCGCTTCTCGTGTGTTTGTGGGTTCAGCACCGGGTAATGTCGGTTTCTGCGTTTCAACGTTCGGCAACCATCAGTGGAATCTTCTTCCTGACATCCATGGTCGTACTGCTTGCTATGCCAGCCCATTCGGGAATTGCGATTGCAGTCGTCTTTCAGTCGCTGGGTTGGATTTTTACATTTGCCATCACGTCGCGTGCGCTTAGGCAGCGGCGCAAAGGTGTCGGCGCATCCACCAAGGCAGGAAAAGGTTTGAATAGATAGGCGCGGATTCTTTCCTTGATTCATATAGTGTCGTATCGAGACGGATTTGCTTTGCGCTGACCGTCTACGCACAGATCAAGGGGAGACGTAACCGTGCCAGAAGATCGCAAGCTCCGCGCTAATTCAACGAAATCCTCTCATAAACAACCTGTGACGCTGGCGGCTGGCACCAAGAAGCAGCCAGCTAAAAAGCGACGTCCACGTCCGCATGCGTCACGTGTCGATCATGTGACACCAGCGTCTACAGAGGTTGCCGAACCGATGCAGGTCGAAACGCCGGTCACAACACGCTTGACGCTGCGAATGATGCTTCCGGAGGATCAAGCCATTGTCACGCGTGTCACTCAGGAGGAACTCAGCAGTGTCTATCGAGAGAGTTATGGAAACGAACTCGATATGGGTATGGTGATGCAATACGTCCAAAGTGCGCAAACACGCATGATTTTGGTGGATGATCAGGTCGCGGGTTACGTAAGTTACGTTGCGGATGATTTTGGACGCATGAATGTAGGGTCACTTGTCATCAGTCGAAGGTATCAGGGAAATGGTTACGGCACGCGTATTATGAAATATTTGGAACAAGAGGCGCTCGCGATGGGCATGAATGAGATAGAGGTGTTCATCCAGGGAACGAACACGCGCAGTCAAACGTTCGTTCAGCGCTTGGGCTATGTACAGGTACAATCCAATCAACCGCAAACGATTGTGATGATCAAGACGCTGCGCCCTACAAGTGATGCGCAACAACCGCAGTAAATTTTTTCAGATTTAGGGATAAAAGGTTAGACACCTATAGGTGCCTAACCTTTCTTTATGTACGCCCGGCATGGGCGGAATCTTTAGGGTGCAAGTCCCGAACGGGGGTTGGCGACAGACCTACCGTTAGC
>NZ_LPVJ01000026.1 GCF_001516615.1 Ferroacidibacillus organovorans
GTTTTTCTTTTATATAACGACGCACATCCCAGACAGGGTGCGGGATAACGCGCCATTTTCGGGTGCGAAACTTGAGTTAAATAACCATAATGCTTTCAGGCATGAGCTTTGGAGTCTTTTTGGAAAAACGAGGAGTCGTTACTGTCCAGAGTCAGGCAATTTACGCTGCGATTTTTGCTATTACAAAGATTTTGGTAAAGTCAAAATGTATTCAGTCAAATTGTAAAAGAACGATACGTGCACGGAGAAGTCCCCGAAGAGAAATTTGACCATCAATAAGCGTTTTACTGAAATAAAGAGATTCGTGGGCAACATATCGATCTAAATGAGCCAAAAGGAAGGTACAGAAATGCAGATGAACGGTGATGAAAGTGCTCCGATTTCTACAGATTATGCAAAGTCTCTTGTGGATGTACGCCAGCTTGAGAAGCGATACGGAACTACCATTGCCGTACGAGATATAACCTTCACGCTATATGCAGGGGAGATTCTCGCACTCGTAGGGCGCAACGGCGCAGGCAAGACCACGCTCATGCGAATGATTGCTGACGAAATAGAGCCAACGGACGGATCGATTCAATGTGCAACGGTGCGGCTGATGTATGTTCCGGACGAGACGATTCTCTATGAACACCTGACAGGAAGGGAGTTTCTGCACTTCATTGGAGTGATGTCGGGTGTCGATAAACGACAAATCGACGAGTTGGTCACCAATCATTTGGAGAAATGCCATTTGACACAAGCATCTAACCAATTGACGAAGACCTATTCGCTTGGCATGCGGCGACAACTGTCCATCGCAGCTGCACTCATCAGAAATCCAGATGTACTCATTCTTGATGAGATTACCAATGGTCTTGATCCAGTGGCAAATGCTGAGGTCAAGCAACAATTACGAGACCTTGTGAAACAAGGAAAGGGTATTCTCCTGTCAAGCCACATGCTAGACGTGGTGGTGGATGTTGCAGACAGAATTCTTGTCATGGACCAAGGCGCAATGAGATATCTGGGTCCCTTACCGGGTGACGTTCGTGAAGCGACGGGTTCCACGAATCATAGGTTAGAACAATTCTATTTGTCTTTGCTACATGAAGAGGTGTCAGATTGACGGCTTTCCATATTCTAAACGCGGATATCCGACAATATTGGAATAAATATGTCCGTTTTCATCGCGGGCGACTGGGCATTTGGATCATCGTGGGTTATGTCTTGTTGGTGCTCGGATTCTGGAATGGAAGTGGCCCAACACTTGTTGATTTGCCGACAATGAGTCGCTTGTCTTTGTATCTCATGATAACGGTCGTTACGACCCTCTCAAGCACATGGAGTCGTGCGTATCACTATCTATTCGTTCGCCAAGAGGCAAAGCTTTTACGGCAGTTTCGCGTACCGACGTTCACACTCATCATGTCATTTACACTTGTGATCGTTTTGGAAGGGATTTTTTCATCCCTTGCCTACACGATTACGTTCAGCTTTTCGAATATCCATCCACTTTTATTGTTCGTGCTGCTATTCGTGGCTCGTATCGTGACAGTAACCTGTACGACGTGGTTTGTTGTGTTCACAATTACGTATATCCGCCAATATCGAGCGCTCTATGTGATATGTGAGATGGTTTTTAAATCCGTCAGCGGACTGGTTACCTTTGGATTCGCTCTCATTCTGTTGCTTCGCCACGATCAGTTCTTGATGTCGGTCATGGACACGCTAGATAGTCGTTGGATTCTGTCCGGGTTACTGGCTGGTGTATTAACGGTAGGAATTTTTGTGGTTGTTCATATGCGCTCACGCCGATTTACCATACGATTTACAACGATGCGCAAAACAAGTGGGTTACGGAGGACACTTGGCCATACCAAGCGAATGAGGTGGATCCCGGCCAATCAAACTCTCGCACTCGTCATGAAGGACATATACGGTCAAATTACATTGGGCTACCTGTTGCGACTTGCCACATTCACTGGGATACTGCTCATTTTGCGTTTCGCTTTGGTTGCGGGTCCCATAGTTCCGGTGCCGCGCATATATGTCTTATCCATGTTGCTTTTGTTTCCGTCGCACATCGCATGGTTTAATTTGTGGCTGACAATGATACTGTTCCTCGAACCCTGTAGTACGGTTTTTCAAGATGAGGTGTCAGTAAGGAGACTGTATTGGTTATTCCATATACCGATGTGGAAGGTACTACTTTCGAAATGGCTGTTCATTATAGGCATGGGTTTTGTGCCACTACTAGTCGGATTGACCATCAATCGGGAGTGGATTTTGAGTGCCACTTCGGTGTGGAGCGTTGTTTTAAGTATCATCATCTTGATACAAGTGCTCACATGTGTTGTACTGGTCAGTTCCGTATCACTTGTAAGCGTACGCGGAACGCTGGTGAACAAAACCCAGTTACAACAAGTTCCACAAGTACCATCCGCCACGATTGCACTAGCCTGGGGTTTTATAGACACGTTCGTTGTTAGTTTTTTTGATCTCGTTGTTCACGTGCATGTCTCTATTGAGGTCAACTTGTTGCTTGTGGTTATCCTAAGTGTTTTTCTATTTTCGTACTGGCCCAAGCTCCTGAAATCGTGGTATAGAGCCCACGGTATCTAGGTGAAAAAACGTTTATGGGGATTGCGACAGAGAAAGGGTGTTGACGAGTCGCGATCACCACGCATGAGCTTCTTAAACCTGTTCAGCGGTGAGTAAAGTTAACTGAGTTCAGTCCTTTCCAAGAATCAAGGAATTCTGTTACCACCACGATTGATTTTACAACTGTTTGGTTTCACGCCGCTGTGAACTTACACTGAATTTACTCAGTTGGCAAATGAATTCACAAGGATGCAACCCAGACAGTAACAGGACTGCCTGGGTTGCGTACTTCGTGTGACAGGTTTTATTTTAGACGGATGCTAAGATTCTACAGATTTTTGTACCGCAAATACCAACGCTTGTAGTCATAACCTTTGGATTGCGCTTCTTCGGGCGTTTCGATGGCACTCATGTTTGCTGGGGGCGCAACGACAACCGGATCGCCAGGCGTCCAGTTGGCTGGCGTTGACACTCCGTTGTTGTCTGTTGTTTGTAGCGAGTCAACGACACGGAGGATTTCTGTAATGCTTCGCCCAGCGCTCATCGGATAATAAATCATCGCACGAAGTGTTTGCTTATCATCGATGATAAATACGGCTCGAACGGCCGCGGTGGAAGAAGCGCCTGGATGAATCATCCCATACAGTCGTGACACCTTCATATCCAAATCTGCAATGACAGGGAAAGGTACTTTCGTGCCAAAGACATCTTCGATGTCCTTCATCCAGGCAAGATGGGCGGCGAC
The DNA here is from genome assembly GCF_001516615.1 of Ferroacidibacillus organovorans. Taxonomy (GTDB): domain Bacteria; phylum Bacillota; class Bacilli; order Alicyclobacillales; family SLC66; genus Ferroacidibacillus; species Ferroacidibacillus ferrooxidans_B. Next base: position 3,329 of record NZ_LPVJ01000026.1, read on the forward strand.
ACCGTCCACTGACAGTCCGATGAGTTGTACATTGCGTTTCTCAAATTCGGCGGCTTCGGAAGCGAAACCGTAAAATTCCGTTGTACATACCGGGGTGAAGTCGGCAGGATGGGAGAACAAAACCACCCATTTGCCTTCAAAGCTACTCATTTTGATGACACCCTGTGTGCTGACCGCTTCAAAATCTGGGGCTTTTTCATTCAGACGAGGGAAAGATACTTGTGGCTCAATTACGGACATACGGCACCTCCTGGTTTTATGGTGATAGGTTGCAAAATCATCGTGCAATAAATTTATGGAGAAACCATGGAGATACCTTGCCAAATTCGACAGCCACATGAGATTACGCTGATTATTTGGGGATATTTTCCGCACCGAACACACACTTTCTACAAATTTGCCTGTTACGATGTGTCCACGTCGTTTGTGAAGGGAGGTTCCTGTCGTGTACAAAATACTCATCGTTGATGATGAGGCACCGATGAGACAGTTGCTGAAGATTTACCTCACGAATGCAGGGTACACCATCAGTGAGGCAAGCAATGGTGAGGTGGCTTTGTCGGAAATTGAAGCAGAAACATATCATATGATCATATTGGACTTGATGATGCCTGGCATGAGTGGGTGGGAAGCGTGCAAGGAAATTCGAGCAATCGAGCCCGAGCTACCAATCTTGATGCTGACAGCGCGAACGTCTATTGAAGACAAGGTGCAGGGACTGTCGATGGGGGCCGATGACTACTTGACGAAACCGTTTGACGGTCGTGAGTTGGTAGCGCGTGTCCAATCACTGTTACGTAGGTCAGTGGGAACTGAGACAGAGCCATACCATATCCGGGCACTGAATATGACAATTGAGCCGGAGCAGAAGCTGGTTTCTGTACACGGTATTCCGCTTGCTCTCACCCAAACCGAGTTCGATATTTTATGGTTACTGGCAAAGCGCCCTGAGCGAACATTTACTCGTGAGGAGTTGCTGGAACGAATCTGGGGCCTGGATTTTGATGGAGACATACGAACCGTGGACAGCCACATCAAGAACTTACGGGAGAAGTTACGTGAAATGGATGTAGATCCAATTGCAACTGTCTGGGGAGCTGGTTATAAGTTTGTGGTCAACACATCGGATGGTAAAATCTAATGTGAGAAGAATTTTGTTCTGGATAGGGGGGTAACAATGGGCTTTTTGGATCGTATTCGAAGTTCCATATCTGGAAAGAGGTTCGACTCTCCAGAGCATTTGGAAGGCTATAAGCGAATGGGCGAAGAAGTGTTTGAAGTTGTTGTGGAGCTTGCGGATTGTCCGAACCTGAAAGCGAGGGCAATCATTCAGGCGGCAAGAAGCCTCCAAGTCATGGCAGACGCGTTGCTCCAGGACGCCTATTCAAGTGATGCGCACCAGTCATTGCCAGTTCCCATGATGACGCATGAGCAAGCCGAGGCATGGTACGGAAAAATCCCAGACTTGTTAGTCGCCGCCCGCCAAGAGGCTGCTTTTGAAGGGAGTGCGAAGATTCCTCTACCGATACGGTTGGGTAAGCGCATTGAGTCGTCTGGATTGTGTCCGGTGGAACATCTTGCGGGTATGCGTCGCGCAGCAGATGAAATGGAATCGATGTTTAAAGAAAGAATGGAACATGCTCGGCTAAAATCAGAGGTATATAAGGAAGAAATACTGCTGTATGAGGAGGCACGTACACGGCGAGGTGCCGGTGACGCGACCGTTGGTTCCATCCTCGGTGGCCGTCATGTTCCCCGCAGCAGTCATGAGGAGGCGGAAACGCAGTACTGGAATACCTTATCCAGTTATTTGCTCATTGCACAAGGACTTGAAGATCCGTTACTGTTGAAAAGTGCATCACCATCGGGTCAGTATGCTTACTCCAAACTTGACGCGAATGATGTTTGGAAGGTGACCTCTCCGATCGCCATCCGTGAGATTCGTCAAGATGGCGAATGGGACGAGGCGGAACGCGATTTAGAGGATCATTGGAGACAACACAAAATCACAAATGTTGAGCGCGAGTATGTATCCAACACGGAACAACTCCTATCCCGTGGTGAAATACATGAGGATGGCTACTGGGCAAGTTGTCCATTTCAAGCCGTATATCGAGTGATCAAGGGTCCAGTACATGTCTTGAATCATACCATCCCAACGGGACACTTTTTTGTCTGGGACTACGGCGAAGATGGGGAGCCAGGCCGATTCATCACGCAAGCTTCCTTTGGGCGTGCTGATTCTCGTCAATATTGTGACGATTAAACGGACCAAAGACATTGTTTTTGCATTCTCCATACTTTCTTCATGAATTTGTAGTACGTTGAGAGTGAGTTCGATTGAAAAACCGAAAGGGAGATGAACCAATATGTCATTGATAGCGAGAATGAAAGATCTTGTCAGAGCCAACATAAATGACATCATCAGTAAAGCAGAAGATCCGGAGAAGAGTCTCAACCTTTACATTGAGGACGCAACGGATCATTTACGCCAATTCTCTGTTGAGGTGAACCGATTTGAAGCTGAGCGTTTAATGATTGAAAAGCATATTCATGAATGCGAGGCAGCCATTGACGATTGGCATAAGCAGGCGAAACTTGCCCTACAGCAGAACCGCGAGGATTTGGCACACAAGGCGCTCGAACATGAGCAAAAGGAAAAAAATCGTCTTGAAAAATTAAATCCTGAGTTGGAAGATGCCAGTCAAACTTCCGCGCAGATGAGAGAGCAGTATCAGTTGCTACAAGATAAACTAGAAGAAGCCAAGGAAAGGCGCGATGACCTGGTTCGTCGTAATCGCCGGGCCGTTGCGCAGAAAAGTGCGGCGGATGCCATCAGTGGGATAGGCAAAGACGATCCGTTGTCCAAGTTTGATCGGATGGAGGAAAAGGTTGATCGCCGAGAAGCGGAAGGTCAGGCTGCCTATGCCTCAATGACGTCCTCTTTGTCCTATGAAATGAATGAATTGAAAAAGTCGCAATCAAGTGCAGAAGTGGAGGATGCTTTGGCCAAATTGAAAGAGGAAATGAACGCGGAATCGAAATAAAGGTGAAAAGCATAGTTTGACTGAGCCCCGCCTATACTGTGCGGGGTTTCGTCACTTTAAGAACGACAGACTTCAGATCCCTTGGGAATATATCTATTTGACTATGAAATCGCGTGCTAAGTAAACAGTAAAAGCGTAAATTGAATACTAGAGGTAGGAGAACCTCAGGGAATGAACGATTCAGCAAAAATCATCGAGGGGACGTTTGTGGAAATGTGCAAAGTAAAGTTCGCGATAAGCCCAGAAATCCGAGTAGGAGGCAGGCGGTTTACCGCTTCAGATCTTTCAAAAATAGCCGAACTCGTTGGCGAAGACTCGGATATTGAACTAACGACTATGCAGCAGCTCATCGTTGAAATGGATGAATTACGGGCTGAGAACGCCAAGGAAGCATTAAGGAGTCGAGGCATGGGCGTATATGAGGTCGGGCATGTCGTTAAAAATCTTGCCGTCTGCAATTTTTGTAAAGGCGCTGAATCTGAAGGTCTCGAAGCTGCAAGAGAGTTGGACAAGGCAATTGCGGGCAGGCTGGTCCCATTCCCGGTGAGAGTGGGGTATTCTGGTTGTCCCAACGCCTGTGGTGAATCACTGGCTAAGGACATCGGTATTGTAAAAATAAAAGATACATTCAATGTGTATGTTGGCGGTGAGACGAAAACATTGAATGCTTCGTCAGGAAAATTAATGTTGGAAAAAGTTGCCGGAGATTTGTTGCCGAGCGTTGTGAATCAAATTATTGAGGTTTATCAGAAGAACGGAAGAAAGCGTGAGCGATTTTCGCACTTTATGAAACGCTATGGTTTTGATACGCTCCAAAATGAACTGACAATATGAAAGTCAACGTCAAACGGTGGATGTCACACATCCACCGTTTGACTTACTTAATTCTACATGAGCGCATCTCAATGCTGACGTTCAATCTCAGTGTCTGTTTCATAGTGTGTCGCTGTCTCGTTTTTTGCACGATCAGGTTCCTGTATCGCGTTCTGAACGCTAAGAATTACAGGTGTCACAAAATCCTGTTTGGCTTCGGCAATGACGGCAATAACCATTGTGCTAATAAATATCCACTGTGGTGTGGAGAACAACAATACGCGACTGACGTGGGGTACGTAGGTAGAGGTGAGTAGAAGCATCAGGCCAAAGCCTGTCCACAACCACTGTGGATGATTCATCAATTGTGTACGATTTTTACGTATCAGCCAAAATAAGATTAAACAGCCCAAGATTCGAAAGATATCTTCTGTACGGAACGGATTCAAATCCGTGAAAGCCTGGTAGGCGAAGTACACGAGACCGCCGCTCATTGTGGCTTCAGCGAGAAGGGCGAACGTTTTTTGGCTCAAGTGCTTTACTCTCCATAATGACAAAAGGGTGTACAACACGGAAGCAATCAGTCCGATGAGCCATCCACTCGACGACGCCCCACTCAGCAGCGACAGAAGGTCCTGCCCAATATTTGAACTTGGGTGAAGAATTAGTCCGGAGAACCGACTGAACAAGATGTCTATCATGACGATGGTGAATATTCGCTCTCGTACGGCCCTATTCTCAGGGCTTTTCGGCGTCAGGTAGCGTAGATACAATGACGCTCCGAATCCGCCTAGGATTAGGGCTATCCATACAGGGGGAATGCGCTGTAATAGAGATAACATTATTTTGAAATCGCCTCCAAATCAGCGTTTAGGGTGCCTTTGGACAGCGACCCGACCACTTTGTCCTCAATGATTCCTGATCGGGTCACAAAAAAAGAGGTGGGGAAAGCAACAATCTGATATTTTTGTGCCACCTTACCCGTGGTATCTAGTGGAACTCGCCATGTCACACCGAATTGTTGTACAAACGCCTGAACCGCGGGAATACTGTCCTGTGAAGTGACGTTAATACTGAGAAACATGACTTTGTTCCCATATTTTTTATACGCCTTTGCAATATCAGGCGCTTCCAGTCGGCAATACGTACACCAGGATGTCCAAAAATTAACAAACACGGGTTTTCCAACAATGTCTTTCGTTGAAATGGTCTGCTGAGAACCCAGTAGCTGCATGCTAAAGGGCGGTAATCGATAGCCAATCTGCGGCGCCGCGGAAAGATTCTTTATAGACGTGGCAGTTACGTTACGATGGCTTCCGGACCATGCAGTGAAGGCAATGGATCCCACCAGAACTAAGCCAATCACGGACCACTTTAAACGCTTCTTCAACATGCATTTTCCCCCTAGAATCCAGTGAATCCACCATACAGTTTAATGAGCCAAATCGTGATTAGGGTTAGCATATTTGTGAGCAACAATATCCCCATGACAATCATGATGTACCCGCCGATTTTAGATAGAATGGCTCCATACTTCGCAAGTTTTCGCACCGAACCGAGAGAAAAGCCTAGTATCAGATAAGGAATGGCAAAGCCGACGATATAGGCGAGAATGAGAGATATGCCGTAGGCACTTTGGCTCGCGCTGAGTACAAGAACAGCTCCAAGTATCGGTCCAATGCAAGGGGACCAGCCTGCAGCAAAACTGATCCCAACGAGGACAGAGCCGAAGTATCCGGGTTTCTTGCCTTTGTATTCCCATTTCTTTTCCATCATGAGCCATTTGGGGGTCAAAAGCCCGCTAAGAGCAAGCCCCATTACGATGACAATAATTCCACCAACAATCCGAATGACAGAGCGGTAACTAATGAACACTTGTCCAATCAGTGTGGCAGACAGGCCTAAAGCAAAAAAGATGATCGAAAAGCCGAGGATGAAAAACAACGTGTGTGTTACGGCCTTGATGCGATGATTCAAGGTGTGTGTTTGTGACGGACTAAACGTAACCCCCGAGATATACGAGATATACGAAGGGTACAGCGGCAGGACACAAGGCGACAGAAAGGACAGTACGCCTGCTAGAAATGAAAGGAACAATGTTGGATGTGTACCAAGCAGCGGAATCCCTCCTCATTGAGTCTGTAACCCTGCTTCTTTCGCATATTGCACCATTTGCGCCTCTGTAAGCGGTCCGATAATGTGACGAACAATTTTTCCACTCGAGGAAATCAAAAAAGTTTCTGGCTGCCCTGTCACGCCATACGGAGGTGACCAATGGTCGCTCGGACTTAATAACACTGTCATCTCTGAAGGAACATGGTATTTTGATACATAGTTTCGAACCAACACGCTATCGTCCCCCCGGTCAATCAGGACGACATGTATCCGATTTCCATACTGTTTGGCAAAGGCAATTAGGTCTGGTGTTTCTTGAATGCATGGTGGACACCAGGGCGTAAAAAAGTTCAGAAACACGGGTTCGCCTTGCAGACTTTTCAGTTCGAAGTTTTGCCCGGTTACTGTAACAGCCTTTATGTCTGGCGCAACGTCACCAATCTTAGCGGGTGTTACATATTTTCCATACTGCCATAGATAGTATCCTAAAATTCCGGCCACGACTGCAGCAACGCTTAAAATGATGATATTGCGACGAGGAACCTTGTGCATTTTGACGAACTCCCGTATGTGGATGGCATGTGAAATTTCGCATAGATACTCGCACGAATGGTATTCCCGTTACGGTACAAATAGGTTGACAAGTTCATCAAATGTCACCAAACTTTCATAATACACAACCGGGGTATCGTACTGTCTTTCGTCTATGATAAGCTTAATGCAGATGAATGACAAGCCTACGCCTGGAGAAAGTGAGGGATATTGATTGCATCAGTATTGGTTCTGGATAGGGAACTTTCCTGTGCGAGCGTACAGCACGATTTTTGCAGCGGCATTTTTGTTTGGACTTGGGGCGGCCGTGTATTTTGCAAAGGCTGATAAGAAGCCGGAGTATGTTCCTCACTTGTGGAATTTGGCACCTTGGTTACTGATTGGTGGTTTGGTTGGTTCCCGGTTCTGGCAGGTTTTCTTCTTTGACTGGCAGTACTACTCGAAACACCCGGGTCAAATCATCGCCATTTGGCATGGAGGACTGTCTATTCAAGGTGGTGTTGCGGGTGCATTAGTCGTTGGTATCTGGTATATTCGGCGACACAAACTATCTTTTTGGACAATGGCAGATATCGTCGCTCCAGCCCTTTTGCTCGCACAAAGCATCGGACGTGACGCCAATTTGATGAATGGAGACGCATTCGGTAGCCCAACGCATCTTGGCTATGGCTTGTTGTATCCCAAATCAACACTCGCGTATCAAACCTATGGCAACCAACCGCTCTGGCCAGCAGAAGTGTGGGAAGGACAAGCCGATATCATATTGTTTGCCCTAATGTTGGTACTGAAGCAACGCAGGTGGCCGAAAGGGTTTCTGTTTATGTTTTATCTGGTTGGTTACAATCTAGTCCGCTTTCTGTTAGAAATGCTGAGAGGGGACTCTCCTAGATTTTTATTTCACTGGGATGCGGCGCAGTGGACTTCAATGCCAGTTGTCATTGCAGGTGTGGTGATTACCATTTTACTTTTCGTATTTGAACGCAAAAATCCGATGGCATCGAACCCTTGATACCAAACGGCCGCGTTACATTACGGTGACATTGAGGATGGGTGTGATGTTGAGTAACCTCCTTCGAATCACCAAACGGTATCGACAGACGGCGTGGCGAATCCCTGGTTACATGCTCGGTACAATCGCAGGGTACTGGGTGATATCGCATTACCGTGATTCGTTCTTCGTTTATATGACCATCTTGTCGGTTGTGAGTCTGACGGCGAACTGGATCGTAAGTCGGCTACTGCGTATGCATCAGGGCACGCGCGTGGATAGTACGGACAACAAAGGGGCTGGGTGACATATGCTGCGGGTTGCATTTTGAAGAACAAACAGAATTCGTAGTTCAAATGACATGTGAATTAACACATGATTTCACGAAGTATCAAAACAGACCCAAAGAATTAGCGTGCCAATCGGTTGATTTGGCACGCTAATTTGTCTTGTGTACCCGAGTACACTATCTTTCGAACCCCAACCTGGCAGTCTCACGTTGGACGTCCCTACGAGTGACAGTCAAATAACCAACGAAAATAATGATAAGTGCCGTCAACACCATAGCCACGATCCCATCCCCGTATCCGAGGCCCGTAATACTCTTTGGCTTCCCGAACCAATCCGCAAACGAAGCCCCAAGTGGACGGGTCATGACATAAGCGAACCAGAAGGCGAAAATCGAATTGAACCTGAACAACGAATATCCAAGTCCAGGAATAAGGAACAGCGCTGCAAACAGAATGCCTGATGCAAAGAAGCCAAGATGCAATGTCATAGCCGTCATATCACTGATAGCAGTTCCCAACGCAAAGGTGGCGAGCACCGCCGACCAATAAAACACCTCACGTCGTCGGGTGTTGATACTGTGGATAGAAAGCGTCTTCTCCACCTTGTACCAAATCGAAAACGCCATGATCATGAATATGGCAAACACGATGGTCGAGATTAAGTATGGTACTCCCAAGACAACGTGAGTCACATCAGCAACCATCGTGCCGAAAATTGCAACCATGACGACAAATAGCCAATAGATCCACGCCACGTATTTGCGAACGGTAAACTGTAGAATGAACGCGATAACAAAACCAAGAAAGCCAAGAATGACCACCAGATAGGGATTGATGTGATAAACCAGATAATCCGATGTCGATTCACCCATAGCGGTCGTCAGCAACTTCACAATCCAGAAGTATATTGTGACCTCTGGAACCTTGGTTAATGGATGTTTGCCTCGATTTCGGTTCACGGAATAGGATTGATTCATAGATGTTCTGGTCCCCCTACATGAATAGCACTTGATAAATCACCTTTATAGCCTATCACATCTTCATGGTGGAAAATCGATGAGAAGTCTCGTGCACTTTCTCCTCGATCTAGCTGTTTAAGTCGAAATATTATAGTATCCAAAATCGCATAACAATTCGCACCGTTATTTTCACACTGTCCATAAATTATTGTCGTATCCTCGAATTGACGTGAGAATCGACATGCTAAAATGAAGTAAAATAGCCAAAAATAGTTAGTATAATATCGAAATTATCGGTGCAAATCCAAATGCGAATTCACACTCCATTTAGCTTGCAATTTGACTAATCTTGTCCCTTAAAACGGAACCCGTTAGAATTATGTCCCTCGCCCTTTGTTCTTGGGGTTTATAAGGTGAATCGGTTCATCAAAAATCTTTCTTGCCTCAGATGAATTGATCACGCCGTTGTCGAACATATTGTGCAGTACAATCTGTTGGCGTTCTCTGGCATCGGAAAAAGAACGAAGCGGATCATCCCCATATGGGTCATTTGGGATACCCGCAAGCATCGTCAGTTCACCGTCGTTCAGTGCAGAAGGGCTCACTCCGAAGTACGTCAAAGATGCATTGTAAAGGCCATAGGCACCGTTGCCGTAATAGATGAGGTTCGTGTACCTTGTGAAAATCTCTCGCTTGTTCATGGTGTCGTAAAGACCAATTGCATAAAATGCTTGCCGGATCTTTCGTGTCAGTGTCTTATCTTGGTCAAGCAATGTATTGTCCACGAGTTGCTGCGTAATCGTCGAACCACCCTCCACATAACCATCCTGTTCCACATCCACAATAAATGAACGCGCGATGCCTACCGGATCGATACCGGGATCCCACCAAAAGCGCCTGTCCTCCGTAGAAATGATGGCCTTTCGGAACACGGTTGGAATTTGATCGTATGCCAGCGGCCGAATACGATACAATTCTTCTTTCTTTGCGCCACGCATTCGCACAACAACAGCGATTTGGAAGGCATGAGTAAAATACCAGTTGAGTCCGATTGATACTACCAGAACAAGGGACACCAGTAAGAGTAATATTTTGATCAGCGAACTTAGGAGGCGCACAAGCATTGTCTATATCCCCTACTTGGTTTGTGGATGTTTATAAAGTCCGAACCATAAGAACCATGTTTGGGACGTAAACTCTTCTTCCGTGGATGTCACCTCTATGGATAATCTGTCGCCTACCATTATGATGATACATAATCATTTTGAAAGTGCGGTATTTGTACAGCGTACGCCGTACTTTAACATCGGATTTTGTTGCCTATGTAATATCGAAACCTTTGGACGATGGTGTAAGACTACGTTAATCAATGAGGTCAAGAACCAGTCACTATGTCGGTGGTTTCCTCCACTGTAGTGTATTCAAAGACGGATGTCTTCTCCGTTTTGATACGAGAGCTTATTGCGTAAATGAGGCCCAGAGCGAGAAGCAGAGCTAAAATCGGATCGACCCACGGTGAAATCGTCCGTGAGCTAAGCGCAATAAAGGAAATGAGTAGGCCAACCAAATAGATGGCCGTAAAGCCCGAACCAACCATCATCCACCCATGTGTATGGCGTTGGACACGGCTTTGATGGATATCGTCCCGATTGTGCATTCGCCACAGAAATACCAAAGACGTAATATTGTCGAGGACAAATTCGAAGATGAGGAAAAACCCAGCTGCCGATAGCAAGATGTTGAAAAACACACTAAGCGAACTAACGAATAACTGTAGTGTCATCACCGCCCACGCAGTGATGAAGATGACCCATGTAGCAAAGGCGGGAATACCACGTTGGTTCAGCTTGCCAAACGACTTCGCAATCATGCCATCACGGCCCATCGCAAATACACCACGAATAAGGATATACGCCGTCAACCAAAGCGATCCAGCCGTAGATGCAAGAATCGGAACAAGAATCCAGACCGAGGCATGAGGCGGCATGAATGGCTGCAATCTTTGCGCCCAGAGGACCATTGGTGCAGTCGAGTTAGCGAGCAGATGACGCGGTGTCTCGAACAAAATCAATGGAACAAAAATCAAATAAATGACTAGTGCAAAGATAGCTCCAATGATGCCACCGAGACCCGGATCTCGATCTGGTTGGGTGGATTCCTCTGAAGCATAGCTGTCAATCTCCCAGCCATCCATGATGGTACTCGCGACAATCATCGTCAAAAGAATACCGCCTGGGTGAAATCCATAGCCGCCAACTGGCACATGAATGTGCGGAAATGCCAAGATGCCAAAGACCGCAAACACTGATAGAAAGATAATCTCGATGACGAAAAAAATCTGTGTAATGCGAGCCGTTGGCCGTGCTCCTTGTAACAACGGAACGATTGCAAAAGTCATCCAGAACGATCCAACAAGAAATTCGAGCCAGGAACTTGGGTTGGCAGATGGGTCGATTAAGGCCAATGTATATTGTGCTGCTGGGACGAGAATGGGTGGGATAGAACTAAAATACGCAAGTATTAGAATCCAACCTTGAAAACGCGCAACCCGCGGACCAAACACACGACGAGACCAGTGGTACGAGGCACCCGCATGCGGAAAATGCCGATTTAACACGCGAAACGTATAGGACGAAATGAGAAACGGCAAAGCGAGAAGCAGAATTCCCAAAATGCTATAGACGCCGCTGTAACCAACCATAACCCCAGTAGTCGCGGAAATGCTAAACGCGGGCGCAACACTAGAAATGGAGAGGCTACTCAAGTCGAACAACGAAAACGTCTGGCGCAATCTTCTGGATGGCTTGCGGCTTTGAGACTCTAAATTGACAGGTAGTGTCATGACTCCGCTCCTCCAGAGATATCATGAAAGCGAGAAAATTGGTAGGGACGAAGTAAATCTGGGAGTGGCGCGGGATATCCGAGCTCTCTTGTCTCTTCTGCCCAAGCGAGCAACTCTTGATAGGGCTCGTCCGTGACAAGTCCACCAAACCAAAATTGGCCGTCAGCAGTCAAAATGCTAACGACATTTAAAATATCGCACGGCCCGAGACAACCGCTGATGGTCAACTGTACGGTCTTTAACAACTTCCGTTCTTTCCAACTCTTCTTTAGCCAGTCGAGCGGAATAGGTGGCTTGTTCTTATCAATTCGTCCGCAACAGCAACCCGCGCAAACGACCACCTGCGCGAGCACTCTCCGCTTTGTTATGGGTGTCGTTAACACACTTTCTATTTGGTTCATTTTTCAACCTCCCTAGATTATGAGCATACGAAAAAGCCCCGACGAGGCTCATCGGAACTTGGGTACAAGATTTTAGACAGCAAGGCAAACCAATTGCTGTATTTCCCTGTACACCGTTTCCCTTCCTCGAAGGAATTGGCGAACAAACTAGGTAGGTCTCCTGACTCCTGATCATCGTGTTTATTTCGCCTTCCCCGACAAAGTCGAGTGACGTGATGAAATAACACTACTCAGTTACAGTGGCGGGACCGTTCGGGATTTGCACCCGATTCCCTGTTATCCCTGATGGGCACCTAGTTGTTACTTTTAAAGTTATAGCTTCGAACGATCATTACGATCATTATTATTCGTCATTCGAAGTTGAAATCCTTTTAATAATTAGTTGAACGGTGTTTCTGCTGAGTCAAAATGCCCGAAAACTGACGGTATTGCCTGTCCATGGATTGCTAGATATAATGGCCACAACTTAGACACGTTCGTTGTTAGTTTTTGATCTCGTTGTTCACGTGCATGTCTCTATTGAGGTCAACTTGTTGCTTGTGGTATCCTAAGTGTTTTTCTATTTTCGTACTGGCCCAAGCTCCTGAAATCGTGGTATAGAGCCCACGGTATCTAGGTGAAAAACGTTTATGGGGATTGCGACAGAGAAAGGGTGTTGACGAGTCGCGATCACCACGCATGAGCTTCTTAAACCTGTTCAGCGGTGAGTAAAGTTAACTGAGTTCAGTCCTTTCCAAGAATCAAGGAATTCTGTTACCACCACGATTGATTTTACAACTGTTTGGTTTCACGCCGCTGTGAACTTACACTGAATTTACTCAGTTGGCAAATGAATTCACAAGGATGCAACCCAGACAGTAACAGGACTGCCTGGGTTGCGTACTTCGTGTGACAGGTTTTATTTTAGACGGATGCTAAGATTCTACAGATTTTTGTACCGCAAATACCAACGCTTGTAGTCATAACCTTTGGATTGCGCTTCTTCGGGCGTTTCGATGGCACTCATGTTTGCTGGGGGCGCAACGACAACCGGATCGCCAGGCGTCCAGTTGGCTGGCGTTGACACTCCGTTGTTGTCTGTTGTTTGTAGCGAGTCAACGACACGGAGGATTTCTGTAATGCTTCGCCCAGCGCTCATCGGATAATAAATCATCGCACGAAGTGTTTGCTTATCATCGATGATAAATACGGCTCGAACGGCCGCGGTGGAAGAAGCGCCTGGATGAATCATCCCATACAGTCGTGACACCTTCATATCCAAATCTGCAATGACAGGGAAAGGTACTTTCGTGCCAAAGACATCTTCGATGTCCTTCATCCAGGCAAGATGGGCGGCGACACCGTCCACTGACAGTCCGATGAGTTGTACATTGCGTTTCTCAAATTCGGCGGCTTCGGAAGCGAAACCGTAAAATTCCGTTGTACATACCGGGGTGAAGTCGGCAGGATGGGAGAACAAAACCACCCATTTGCCTTCAAAGCTACTCATTTTGATGACACCCTGTGTGCTGACCGCTTCAAAATCTGGGGCTTTTTCATTCAGACGAGGGAAAGATACTTGTGGCTCAATTACGGACATACGGCACCTCCTGGTTTTATGGTGATAGGTTGCAAAATCATCGTGCAATAAATTTATGGAGAAACCATGGAGATACCTTGCCAAATTCGACAGCCACATGAGATTACGCTGATTATTTGGGGATATTTTCCGCACCGAACACACACTTTCTACAAATTTGCCTGTTACGATGTGTCCACGTCGTTTGTGAAGGGAGGTTCCTGTCGTGTACAAAATACTCATCGTTGATGATGAGGCACCGATGAGACAGTTGCTGAAGATTTACCTCACGAATGCAGGGTACACCATCAGTGAGGCAAGCAATGGTGAGGTGGCTTTGTCGGAAATTGAAGCAGAAACATATCATATGATCATATTGGACTTGATGATGCCTGGCATGAGTGGGTGGGAAGCGTGCAAGGAAATTCGAGCAATCGAGCCCGAGCTACCAATCTTGATGCTGACAGCGCGAACGTCTATTGAAGACAAGGTGCAGGGACTGTCGATGGGGGCCGATGACTACTTGACGAAACCGTTTGACGGTCGTGAGTTGGTAGCGCGTGTCCAATCACTGTTACGTAGGTCAGTGGGAACTGAGACAGAGCCATACCATATCCGGGCACTGAATATGACAATTGAGCCGGAGCAGAAGCTGGTTTCTGTACACGGTATTCCGCTTGCTCTCACCCAAACCGAGTTCGATATTTTATGGTTACTGGCAAAGCGCCCTGAGCGAACATTTACTCGTGAGGAGTTGCTGGAACGAATCTGGGGCCTGGATTTTGATGGAGACATACGAACCGTGGACAGCCACATCAAGAACTTACGGGAGAAGTTACGTGAAATGGATGTAGATCCAATTGCAACTGTCTGGGGAGCTGGTTATAAGTTTGTGGTCAACACATCGGATGGTAAAATCTAATGTGAGAAGAATTTTGTTCTGGATAGGGGGTAACAATGGGCTTTTTGGATCGTATTCGAAGTTCCATATCTGGAAAGAGGTTCGACTCTCCAGAGCATTTGGAAGGCTATAAGCGAATGGGCGAAGAAGTGTTTGAAGTTGTTGTGGAGCTTGCGGATTGTCCGAACCTGAAAGCGAGGGCAATCATTCAGGCGGCAAGAAGCCTCCAAGTCATGGCAGACGCGTTGCTCCAGGACGCCTATTCAAGTGATGCGCACCAGTCATTGCCAGTTCCCATGATGACGCATGAGCAAGCCGAGGCATGGTACGGAAAAATCCCAGACTTGTTAGTCGCCGCCCGCCAAGAGGCTGCTTTTGAAGGGAGTGCGAAGATTCCTCTACCGATACGGTTGGGTAAGCGCATTGAGTCGTCTGGATTGTGTCCGGTGGAACATCTTGCGGGTATGCGTCGCGCAGCAGATGAAATGGAATCGATGTTTAAAGAAAGAATGGAACATGCTCGGCTAAAATCAGAGGTATATAAGGAAGAAATACTGCTGTATGAGGAGGCACGTACACGGCGAGGTGCCGGTGACGCGACCGTTGGTTCCATCCTCGGTGGCCGTCATGTTCCCCGCAGCAGTCATGAGGAGGCGGAAACGCAGTACTGGAATACCTTATCCAGTTATTTGCTCATTGCACAAGGACTTGAAGATCCGTTACTGTTGAAAAGTGCATCACCATCGGGTCAGTATGCTTACTCCAAACTTGACGCGAATGATGTTTGGAAGGTGACCTCTCCGATCGCCATCCGTGAGATTCGTCAAGATGGCGAATGGGACGAGGCGGAACGCGATTTAGAGGATCATTGGAGACAACACAAAATCACAAATGTTGAGCGCGAGTATGTATCCAACACGGAACAACTCCTATCCCGTGGTGAAATACATGAGGATGGCTACTGGGCAAGTTGTCCATTTCAAGCCGTATATCGAGTGATCAAGGGTCCAGTACATGTCTTGAATCATACCATCCCAACGGGACACTTTTTGTCTGGGACTACGGCGAAGATGGGGAGCCAGGCCGATTCATCACGCAAGCTTCCTTTGGGCGTGCTGATTCTCGTCAATATTGTGACGATTAAACGGACCAAAGACATTGTTTTTGCATTCTCCATACTTTCTTCATGAATTTGTAGTACGTTGAGAGTGAGTTCGATTGAAAAACCGAAAGGGAGATGAACCAATATGTCATTGATAGCGAGAATGAAAGATCTTGTCAGAGCCAACATAAATGACATCATCAGTAAAGCAGAAGATCCGGAGAAGAGTCTCAACCTTTACATTGAGGACGCAACGGATCATTTACGCCAATTCTCTGTTGAGGTGAACCGATTTGAAGCTGAGCGTTTAATGATTGAAAAGCATATTCATGAATGCGAGGCAGCCATTGACGATTGGCATAAGCAGGCGAAACTTGCCCTACAGCAGAACCGCGAGGATTTGGCACACAAGGCGCTCGAACATGAGCAAAAGGAAAAACCGAACAAACGAATCCAAGTACCAGTCTGAATCGCCAAAAGCAAAACCACGTAGCTGGCTGAGCGCTCAGCAACTGGTGTTTTCCATTTGGAATGTTTACGTATCAAGATCAAGATGACTGCATAGCGTTTGCCCCACCCGGCGGATTCGTCAGTGCGGCTGCCTTCTGTTCGGCGGACGGTTTGTAGATCTGATGATTCAACAAGCGGACAGGCGCCTGCTCCACGACAACCGTCGTATGGTACGGAATGTGGTTATACACCCACTGTGCGTCAGGAATCGTGAGATGAAAACATCCGTGCGACGCTTTGCTCATAAGCTTTGCGGCAACGGTCGGTATCAGCTTGTGATTGATCGTTTCTGTGACAGAGTGAAAGAGAAAAACCCCGTGCCCAAGCCAAGAAACCCAGTACTGGGCACCCATCTGATACTGCGGCGCGTAAAACCACGTCCCCCGCTCCGCCTGGATGTGATATACACCAAGAGGGGTGCTATTCCCCGGAACCGTGTCAAGTCCAGTCGATGTTACCATCGTATACAAAACATGGTTTCCATTCATGATATACACGAGTTGTTGATCGACGCTCACGTCAATCCATAAATGCTTAACCCCGGCCAAACTGGGGTATGCCCCATCGGAAGGTTTATAGGGGTTATACCGCATGCTCACACCATCAATGACAACCGGAGTCGGCGGCGGTGCATTGTTTGTCGTGACAAGGTTTTTGGCGGCTGCCGTTTTCGGGTGCGACAGCGCACGAACCCCCGATACACTTTGCGCCGCATGCCCAGTGATTTTTCCTAGCACATTTCCAATCGCAGATGTCCCTGCATGGAGAACCGATGGATTCTTTACTGCGACCCCAGCCACCGTACCCAGTACAATCACAGTCGCCAATCCTGTTAACATGGATCGCATCCTCAAGCCAATCCCTCCCAACCCTAATCTACGCTAAATCCTTCACCTCGTAAAGTGAACCAACCTGCCAAACACCACCACACCATGAACAAATAACGAATCCGCAGTTCGATTCGTGCCCCACCAATTCACGCACCACTCCCCATTAGTTGCGTTGCCCTCTTCATCCCTGTATACTTCATTTGTTGCATCAAAATCATGCGCCCGTGGTCCAATGGATAGGACGTAGGCCTCCGGAGCCTGAGGTAGGGGTTCGATTCCCTTCGGGCGCACCACAAAAGCACATTCCAAGAAGATAGCCACTCCCACTTCGGAGCGGCTTTTTGTATACTTGCCCTCAGAAAAGAACCTCTTAAGCACCCAATCTAAACTACGTAACCTATTTTCATCATGGAACGTCTATTTACTGAAATGGAGGGCTACAACAATGAAAAACTCATTGGTCAAATCATTGTGTTGTTGGGATTGTCAGGGTGTGGAACCCATACTCAATCTCAAAACGCCATACCCAGTGGCACTGTCTTGGGTTGGAACAACCATCTTTACAAAGTTGTCCGTTCGGTCACTCAGCGTGACGTGGGCAAGGAACTGGGAAAGGTTTCGTTTCATGGAAGAATATCGGGTTTATTTACCACATTCGAACTAATAGGTTCAAATCCATCAAAATCAATTGTTTTCGAATCACCAACAATGCAATATGAACAAGCAAATATCGAAGTTAAGAATCCGCAATAGATTTGCTTAACTGGCATCATGTCCCCTGTATTACTGAACGAGCAATTATAGTGGCTTCGGTCGGTAGTAATAACTCAAGTTTCGCACCCCTACGCAGCCAGACGAGCCTTGAGTTTACTGGGCAGACAGGCTAAAAAGTGTTGCAACTCTTCCTCTTGGATCGTCATGCCTTCATCCCATGTTTGCACCATGGCTTGGGAAAGAAGAGCCAATAGACGATGGATGATGTCCGCGTAGCGTACGTCGGACATTTTGTCGCAGAGGTCTAGAAATAATCGTCCAAGCGTGCGTGGATCCTGTTCGTTGCGCGTTTCGACAGCCAGGTAGGTGTATCGTGCGAAGACGATTGTGTGCGCGATCATCGAATCGTAGGATCGCCCTTGTAACTCTTTGGCCAATTGTAGGTGAGACTTCACCATTTTGAAGAACACTTCTATATCTCACCGCTTCCCGTATAGGCGCACTACCTCCTCGTCAGCCATTGTGGTGTCGGTGCAGAGCAACGTCAGCCACTGCTTGGATCGTTGACGGTCACGGACGAAGACGATTTGGGCTTGTACCTCTTTGCCATTCTCATCGTTTCCGATCCCCACCACAACGGAGAAGCCAGGATCTTGGCGCTCCCCCGGCGCTTGGTCAACAACCCATACAACTGCGGCAGGGTCACTTTTTCCGTCGTAGAGATAATGAAGCGTTTTGAGTGCCTTGAGCATGCAAATGACGGTCATCTTGTGCTGGACGGCTCGCAGGATCGTGGAAGGAAATGCGAACCAACGGTCAAACAACAGCACGCGTGTCTGGATGCCCATGGCTTGCGCCTGCTCCAAGAGTTAGAATAGCGTCACCGTCGCTTTGCTCATGCTCTCCCGTCGCCTGTGATACCCCGACGTTCTGCGATCCACACTCGGATTTGCCTTTTGTATGTGGTTTTCCACCTTTTCGGAGATGAGCAACGAGAAGGCGAGAGGAACAAAGGAGTTGCCGTCTGACCAGCCCAGCGTCAACATGCGAAATCCCTTCACAAAACGATGGGCGGCATGATCAAACACCCGCGCGGACAGTTCCACCTTCTTGCTCCGGTTACGGCTATACGCGAGTCATCGACAATGAGGACATCGACGCGATCTTCGGAGGTCAAGGCTTTCATCCGAGCGATCACGGCCGAGTTCAGAAGCAGGAGAAAGCGCCGCCAATTATGGGTGGACGCATTCAAAAACGATACACCGTGTCCTATTTGAAACCGGCATTGCGCTCCTTCTCCAGGTTCCAGGAAAGGTCACATCCAAAGAAGACGAGGGCAAAGAGAAACTGAAACAGGCGGAGGGCAGGCACCCCTGCTTTCTTGGTGATTCGGGACTTCGAAAGAATCGAGGCAAGACGGTACTCAGAAAAGAAGGTCAAGGCGGATGCAGGGAGTTGATTGGGAGATGGGTTTTCGCGTACCATGTAAGAAACACACTCACTTTCGGTAAATTGGTTGTCTCAGCAACACCATTTTACCAGAGTAGAGAGTG